>DASYUT010000348.1 GCA_036000965.1 Actinomycetes bacterium | reverse complement strand
GGTCGAGATCGGCATCGGCATCCACGGCGAACCGGGCCGGGAGCGGATCCCGATGGAGCCGGCCGATGCGCTCACCGAGCGGCTGACCCGCCCGGTCGTCGACGATCTCGGGCTGACCCAGGGGGAGCGGGTGCTGGTGTTTGTCAACTCCATGGGCGGCACCCCCCTGGCCGAGCTGTATGTGGTGTTCCGGCGCGTCGTCCAGCTGCTGGACCAGGGCGGCGTGCAGGTCACCCGGTCGCTGGTGGGGCCCTACATCACCAGCCTGGAGATGCAGGGCGCCTCGGTCACCATCCTGCGGCTGGACCAGGAGACCACCCGGCTGTGGGACGCCCCCGTCCACACTCCCGCCCTCCGCTGGCGCGTGTGACCCGAGAGATCGAGAGAGGAGCGGCAGCGCGATGTTCTCCTCCGAGCAGGCCGTCGCCTGGGTCAAGGCGACCGCGGCCGTCGTCGAGCAGCACGAGCAGGAGCTGACCCGGCTCGACGCGGCCATCGGGGACGGCGACCACGGCACGAACATGGCGCGCGGCTTCCGCGCCGTCCTCCAGCGCCTCGAGGGCCTGTCCGAGCCGGACATGGGCTCGTTGTTCAAGGCGGTCAGCATGGCGCTGATCGGCAAGGTGGGTGGCGCCTCCGGGCCCCTGTACGGGTCGTTCTACCTGGGCATGGGCAGGGAGCTGGGCGACGCCGCCGAGGTGGAGGACGACCGCCTGGCCGCCGGCCTGCGGGCCGGCTATGACGCCGTCGTCGCCCGGGGCAAGGCCCAGCTCGAGGACAAGACCATGCTGGACGCCTGGCACCCGGCCCTGGAGGCGCTCGACGCGGCGCTGGCTGACGGCAAGGAGCTCGGCGGGTCGCTCGACGCCGCCGAGGTGGCCGCCAAGGACGGCGTGGCGGCCACCATCCCCCTGGTCGCCCGCAAGGGCCGGGCCAGCTACCTGGGCGAGCGGTCCCGCAACCACCAGGACCCGGGTGCCACCTCGACCCATCTCATCGTCAAGGCCCTGGCCGACGTGGTGAACGGCAGGTGAGGGGTACCTGGGTGAACGGCAGGTGAGGGGTACCCGAGGTGAACCGCAGATGAGGGGGTACCTGTGGTGAACCGGAGGTGAGGGAGGTACCCGAGGTGAACGGCGGGTGAGGAGGATACCCCGGTGAGCGTGGGTCTGGTGGTTGTCTCCCACTCGGCCAAGGTGGCCGAGGGCGTGGTCGAGCTGGCCGCCGAGATGGCGGGCGATGTGAAGGTGCGGGCCGCCGGGGGGACCGACGACGGCGAGATCGGCACCTCGGCCGTCCTGATCGCGACGGCGATCGAGGCGGCCGACGAGGGCGACGGCGTGCTCGTGCTCGTCGACCTTGGCTCGGCCGTGCTCTCGGCCCAGATGGCAATCGACGAGCTGGTCGGTGAGGAGCTGCGCGGCCGGGTGCGCATCTCGGAGGGGCCGCTGGTCGAGGGCACGGTGATCGCCGCCATCCAGGCCGGCACCGGCTCCGACCTGGACGCGGTCGACCAGGCCGCGGCGGCCGCGGCCACCATGACCAAGGTGAAGGACTAGCCGGTCGGGCCGGGGATCGAGGCGTACCGCTCAGGCGCGAGAAGCTGTAACTTTCGGACCAACGCGGCGACCGCGACCGAGGGGGACGGCTGGTGAGGGAGTTCGTGTCGGAGCTGCTGATAGACCGGCTCGTCGACTGGGGCGTGGACACCGTGTTCGGCCTGCCCGGGGACGGCGCCGACGGAGTCCTCGGCGTCTTCCGGCGCCGCGCCGACCGGATCCGCCTCGTCCTCGTCCACCACGAGGAAGCGGCCGCGTTCATGGCGACCGGCTACGCCAAGGCGACCGGGAGGCTCGGCGTCTGCCTGGCCACCTCCGGGCCCGGCGCCATCCACCTGTTGAACGGCCTGTACGACGCCAAGCTCGACCACCAGCCGGTGCTCGCCATCACCGAGCTGCTGGACTCGCAGCTCCTCGGCACCAGTTTCCGGCAGGAGCTCCGGCTGGAGCGGGTGTTCGACGACGTCGCCGACTACAACGTCCGGGTCGACGTGCCGGTCCAGATCCCGGCCGTGGTCGACATCGCCGTCGGCCACGCCATGGCCAGGGGCACCGTCTCCCACATCACCTTCCCGCACGAGCTGGACACCGGTGTCGACAACAGCTACTGGGTGGCGATGACCCCGTCGGCCATGCCGGCCACCGCCCCGGTGTTCATGCCCGCTCCTGGCGTGCCTCCGGCCGCCGAGCTGGAGCAGGCCGCCGCCGTCCTCAACCAGGGCAGCAGGCGGGCCGTCCTGGTCGGCGTGGGCGGCTTCGACGCCAGGGCCGAGCTCCTGGCGGTCGCGAGCAGGCTGGCCAGCCCGATCGTGAAGTCGCTGCCGGGCAAGGCGGCCGTGCCCGACGACCACCCGCTGACCACCGGCTGCATCGGCGCCCTGGGCACCAGACCCTCGGAGGAGGCGCTGGCCGGGGCGGACACGCTGCTCGTGGTGGGCACCAACTTCCCCTACGCCCGGCACCTGCCCGACCCGGGCAAGGTACGCACGGTCCAGATCGAGACTGACCTGGCCCGTCTCACCGCCGGGCCGGACATCGAGGTGCCCCTGATCGGCGACGCCGCCGAGACCCTCCAGGCGCTGCTGCCGATGCTGCACCGAGCCGACGACCGGAGCTTCTTGGACCGGGCCCAGGCGGGCATGGCGCGCTGGCGCGAGCAGCTCGCCGCGGCCGAGGACGGGGCCGCGACCGCTCCGGGCAGCGGAGCCGCGACCGCTCCAGGCAGCAAGGCCGCGACCGCTCCAGGCAGCAAGGCCGTGCCGGTCCGGCCCCAGTACCTGGCTCGGGTCGTCGACCGGCTCGCCGCCGACGACGCCATGCTCTGCTCGGACTCCGGCACCGTGGCCACCTGGTCGGCCCGGCACTTCGACGTCCGCGGGGACCGCCACTATCTGCTCTCGGCCAACCTGGCCAGCATGGCCGCCGGCCTGCCGTACACGATCGCGGCGCAGTGGGCCCGCCCGGACCGGCAGTGCATCGCCTACGTCGGGTCGGAGGGGTTCGCCAAGCTCATGGCCGAGTTCCTCACCGCCGTCCAGCACCAGCTCCCGGTCAAGGTGGTCGTCAGCAACGCCGCCTGGCCCGGCCAGCTCCTCGAGCCGCGCCGCTCCCAACCCGCCCCTGACTTCGCCGTCTGGGCCTCGGCATGCGGTGGGCTCGGCATCCGGGTCGAGCGGGCCGAGGAGGTCGAGCCGGCGGTCCGAGCCGTGCTGGACCATCCGGGGCCAGCGCTCGTGGACGTGCTGGTCGACCCGGACGAGCTACCCGAGCCGGTCGGCGCCAGGACCGGTCCCGGCTGACGAGCCGGGCGGCGTCCGGTCCCGCACGGCGTCCGGTCCCGCACAAGGAGAGCGCACATGGGACGTCCCAGAGTGGTGGTTGTCACCGGTGCCACGTCGGGCGTGGGCAGGGCGACGGCGCGTGCATTCGCAAGCGATGGCGCCGGCCTGGGCCTGGTCGCCCGGGGTGAGGACGCCCTGCAGGCGGCGGCCAAGGAGGTCGAGGCGGCCGGCGGGCGCGCGCTCACCCTTCCGGCCGATCTGGCCGACGCGGGCCAGGTGGAGGCGGCCGCCGCGCGCGCCGAGGCCGAGCTTGGACCCATCGACGTGTGGGTGAACGGCGCCATGACCTCGGTGTTCGCTCCCTTCACGGAGATCGAGCCTGACGAGTTCCGGCGCGTGACCGAGGTCACCTACCTCGGCGTCGTCTACGGCACCAGGTCCGCCCTGCGCCGCATGCTGCCCCGCGACCGAGGCGCCGTCGTGCAGGTCGGCTCCGCCCTGGCCTACCGCGGCCTCCCCCTGCAGAGCGCCTACTGCGGGGCCAAGCACGCCGTGCAGGGGTTCAGCGAGTCGGTCCGCTGCGAGCTGCTCCACCAGCGGTCCCACGTCCGCATCACCATGGTGCAGCTCCCCGCCCTGAACACACCCCAGTTCGACACCGTGCTCTCCCGGCTGCCCCAGAAGGCCCAGCCGGTCCCCCCCATCTACCAGCCCGAGGTGGCCGCCAGGGCGATCCTCTGGGCGGCCAGGCATCACCGGCGCGAGGTCTGGGTAGGCGCCAGCACGGCCGCGACCATCGCGGCCAACAACCTCGCGCCCGGGCTGCTCGACCGCTACCTGGGCCGGACCGGCGTACAGTCCCAGCAGACCGGCGAGCCGGCGGACCCGGACCGGCCGGCCAACCTCTGGGAGCCGGTCCCGGGCGACCGGGGCGCCCACGGCTCCTTCGACCCCCGCTCCCACGGGCGCAGTGCCCACCTCTGGGCCACCACGCACCGGGGCCTGCTGGCCGCGGCCGGGCTGGCCGGGGCGGCGGCGGGTGCGACCGCCGTCCGCCTGGCCCGCCGCTGACCCCGGATGGCGGGTGGCGGGTCACCGGCCGGCCAGCTCGTAGGCGTGGTCGAGGACCTGCACCGGGTGGTAGACGGGCAGGCCGGTGGACTTGGCGATGTGCCAGCGGCAGGTCTCGGAGTCGCAGACGACGAACTCGGGCCGGACCTCGCCGACCTGCTCGAACAGGGTGCGGCCGACGTCCATGGCGATCTGGTACTTCTCGACCTTGGTGCCGTAGGTGCCGGCGGTGCCGCAGCAGCCGGCCCGTGAACGCTCCACCTCGAGTCCGGGCACGAGGGCGAGCAGGTCCAGGGCGGGCGTGCCGATCCCGTGGGCCATGAGCTGGCAAGGCGGGTGGTACACGGCCCGCGCCCTGATCTCGCCGAGCCGGGTGTCCAGCTCGCCCGCGTCGTGGAGCTCCACGAGGTACTCGCACACGTCGTACACGGCCCGGGAGACCTCGGTGGTGCGCTCGTCGTCCAAGCCGAGCAGCTCCCGGTACTTGGCCTTCAGGGTCATGCCGCAGGAGGTCGAGTTGGCCACGATCACGCCAGGGTCGATGGCCGACCCGGCCAGCCGCCGGGTCAGCCTGGCGGCGTACCCGCGGGCCGAGTCGAAGTCGCCGTTGGAGATCAGCGGCAGGCCGCAGCAGTTCTGAGGCGGGAAGGTGACCGCGGCGCCGTTGCGCTCGAGCACCCGGACCACCGCCGCGCCCACCTCGGGCTCGAACTCCTCGGTGGCGCAGCCGTGGAAGTAGGCGACGGTCCGCCGGGGGTCCGGCGGACGCCGGTGGGCACGGGCCCAGGAGCGGAAGCTGATCCCCGAGAACGGTGGCATGGCCGCGTCCCGGTGCACGCCGACCACCTTCTCGATCACGGTGCGGGCGAGCCGGTTGCCCATCACGGCGTTGGCCAGGGGAGCGACAGGCCTGGCCAGCGCACCCATCAAGCTGGGCCGGCTGACCAGCTTGTCACGCAGGGGCAGGCCGCCCCGCGCCTCCACGAGCCTGGTGCGCGCGACCGTGTTGATCTCGGCGATCATGACGCCTTCGGGGCAGGCCTGGGTGCACAGCCCGCAGGCTGAGCAGTAGTCGAGCGAGGCGTCGGGCGAGTCACCGGTGTCGATGCCGGCCCGGAAGCGCTGCCCTTGCGGCCCCTCGTACTTGGGGCCGGGGAACAGGTCGGTCACGGCCGAGACCGGGCAGACGGTGTTGCAGATGTTGCACTTGATGCAGTTGTCGGCGGTGTGCTGGACGTGGAGCACGGCGTCCTCCGGTCGGGTCGGCCGGGTCCGGGCCTGGGCGGGTAGCGGTCCCGGTCGGCCGGGTCCGGGCCTGGGCGGTCAGCGTCCGGGTCGGCCGGGTCCGGGCCTGGGCGGTCAGCGGTCCCGGGCATCCTCCAGGTCCGGGGCGAGCAGGGCGGCGGCCCGGGTCGCGGTGGCCAGGGCGACGCCCTCCCGGGAGCCTTCCACGGTGGGGTCGTGGCCGGCGAGCAGGCTCCCGATGCAGCGGACGTTGGCGTAGACGGGCGATCCGGACCGGTGCACCGGCCGCAGCTCGGCGTCCACGCGGACGCCGGACACACCCATCGGGTGGTCGTCGAGGAACCGGGGCGACACGAACGCGCTGCGGTCGGGGAACCCCTCGACCGGCAGGCCGGCGACGACCTCGGCCAGGGTGCCGTCCCGGTTGGCCTCGATGCCGTGCCCGGCGATGCCTCCGGTGGCCAGGACCACCTCGTCGCAGCGGGTCACGATGGTCCGGGAGGCGCCCTCGCTGCGCACCGCGGTGACCCGGTCCCCGTCCCGCTCCACCCCGGTCGCCGGGAACCCGAACTGCCAGCGGACGCCGAGCCCGTCCAGCCTGGCGCGCCAGGCGGCGAACAGCCGCAGCCCCGGGATCGACGGCGGCGCGACGGCCGCCTCGACCACCGGCAGCCCGACCCGGCGCTCCAGGTCCGCCCAGGGCTCGTGGCCGCGGGCGAGGCCAAGCACGGCCGGCACCACCACCACGTCCGCGCCCGCCGCCACCCTCGCCAGGCCGGTCGCGACCCCGGCCCGGAAGCCGTCGTCGTCGATCGCGCGGGCCAGCTCCACCGCGGTGAAGTAGCGCTCGTGGTTCCAGGCCGGCAGGTCGACCGTGCCGATCCTGGTCGAAAGGCCGGCCCGCTCGAGGCCGCGGGCGCACAGGGCGGCGGAGAAGTCCCGGAAGCCGGCGAAGTTGCACACCGCCACCTTCCCGGCCAGCTCGCGGGCGGCGGGCGCGGGCAGCAGGCAGGTCGGCCGCAGAGAGCCGAGGGCGGTCACCTGGCGCCGGTTCCGCTCGGCGTCGCCCTCGTGGTGGAGACCGGCGTCGGCGGCGACGCGCCGGAACCAGTCGAGCCCGTCGCGCAGGGCGTCGACCCCCGAGAGCCGGTAGGGGTGGTCGGGCGCCAGGCTCTCGACGGCGTCCAGCGGCCGGTCGACCACCTGGCCTCCGACCCGGGCGAGCACGTCCACCGCGCCCGGGCCCCAGTGGGTGAAGCCGTTCCCGCGGGCGATGACCCGGACGCCCCGGCCGGCCTCGGCCAGCCGGGCGGCGGCGGCCAGCCCCGCCGGCCCCGCCCCCACCACCACGACGTCGCTGCGCATCAGGCGGTCCCGCCCGCCGGCCGCGAGGTGGCCCGGCCCTCCGCCGGCCGCGAGGCGGCCCGGCCCTCGCTCTCCCCGACCAGCTCGTCGCCGACCCGCCGGGACGGGTCGCCACCGTCGGCCGGAGCGGCCCGGTCCGGCCCCGGCGCGGCGCTCTCGCCGGCGGCCAGGCCGGCGAACAGGCCTGCCTCGTCGTACTCGCCGGTCGCCTCGAGGTCGAAGATGCCCCGGTAGATCGCCTGGTTGAGCAGGGTCTGGCGGGCCTGGTCGCCCCAGACGGCGCTGACCTGGCCGCGCCAGCGCTCCTGCAGGAAGCGCTCGAGCGCGCCCCGGGGGTCGGGGAGTCTCGCCTCGGCGTCGGCGTCAGCGTCGGCGTGCTCGCAGAGCGCGCCGGCCGCACGCCAGGCGCAGAACGCCGCCTGGCAGGGCCCGTAGCCGAGTCGGAGGGCGCGCCTGAGGTCCTCGAGCTCGGTCACGCCGGCGGCGATCGCATCGCGTACCTGGTCCCTGGTGACCAGCTCGCACTCGCAGACCAGCTCGCCGTAGGCGCCCTCCGCCTCGATCCTGGCCAGCGGGCCGGCCAGCTGGTGGTACCCGTGGTCGGCTCCGGGGAGCAGCTCGGTGGCGGTCGTGCACGGGGTGGTCACCCCCATGCGCGGGGCGAGCTGGTCGACGAGGTGCTCGGCCATCTGGCGGCAGGTGGTCAGCTTCCCGCCGACGATGCTGAACATGTTGGCGAGCCCGTCCCGGCTCGCGTGGTCGAGCACGGTGAAGGTCCGGCTCACCTCCCGGGTGTCGCCGCCGGACCCCGCGGCACCGCCGTCCTGTGCCTGCTGCGACGGCGGCTTGTAGAGCGGGCGCGAGCCGGCGAAGGCGCGCAGCACCCGGCCGTGGCCGATCGACGGGACCATCTGGGCGCACATGTCGACCATGCGGTCCACGTCGGCCGGGTCCACCGAGATGTCGTCCGGGTCGGGCACCTGGACCGAGGTCGTGCCGAGGATGGCCACCTCGTGCTGGGGCACGATGATGTCCCCGTCGGCCGGCTTGCGGCAGGCGTTGACCACTCCGCGCACGTACCGGCTGGCCATGACCACCATGACCCCCTTGCCGGCGATCATGTGGATCGGCACCCCGGCCAGCTCGCCGACGCGCCCGGCCCAGGCGCCGGCCGCGTTCACCACCCACTGGCAGCCGATGAGGCGGTCCTCTCCCGCGGCCTTGTCGTGCACCCGCACGGCGGTCAGGCGGTCGCCGTCGCGCTCGAAGCCGACCACCGGGTGGCGCTGCAGGGCAAGGCAGCCCCGGGCCTCGGCGTCGGCCACCATCGACCGGATGAGCCCCCAGGAGTCGATGCCGCCGTCGGGCACTGCGAAGGCGGCCTCGATCCGGTCGGCCAGGAGCGGCTCCCGCTGGCGCGCCTCGGCCGCGGTCAGCTCCTCGACCGGGATGCCGGACTGCTCGCACCCGGCCGTGAACTGCTTCGCGTAGGCCGGGTCGTCGGACGGGAGCAGCACGAACATCCCGCCGACGTCCTCGACGGTGTGCGCCGCGATCCGGCGCAGCACGGTGTTCTCCTGGATGCACTCGCGGGCCGACTCCTGGTCGCGGACGGCGTAGCGGGCGCCCGAGTGGAGCAGGCCGTGCCAGCGGCCGGAGGTGCCCGTGCCGAAGTCGGAACGGTCGACGAGGATCGCGGGCACGCCACGCAGGGCGAGGTCGCGGAGCACCGCCACGCCGGTCACGCCGCCGCCGACCACCACGACCTGGGTCTCGAGGCTGGTCACGTGTCCTTCCTTTCCTCGCCGCCCTCGGGGTCGGCGCCGCGGACGCCGCGCTCCCCGTCGGTCTCCGGAGTGCCGGCCTCCGGCTGCCCCTGGCTCTCGGCAGCGGGCGAGCCGACCCGCACCGCCCCCATCCCGGACGGCCGCCGGACCGAGGGGCTGCCCCTGACCCCGCGGGACCCGCCGTGGCCGTCGGAGCGGCGGGGCGCGGCCCCGCCGGGCGTCGCGGCGATCCCGGGCAGCTCCCGGCTGACCAGGCCCTGCTCGAGGTACCAGCGCACCGCCGCCTCCATTGCCACACGGATCGGGGTGTAGCGCACGCCGAGCTCCCGCTCGGCCCGCGAGCCGTCGTAGAGGTGAGGGTGGCCGAGGGTACGCACGCTCTCCCGGCAGAGGCTCGGCTCGTGGCTCCGCCATCTGGAGACCAGCTCGACACCGGTGGCCAGGGCCATGGCCATACCGAGGGGGAGGGTGCGTGGGCGCCTGCGCAGCCCGGCGATCTCACCGATCAGGTCGATCGCCTCGACGTTGGACAGGGTGGCGGTGTTCAGCACGTAGCGCTGGCCGGGGGTGCCCCGGGTCTCGGCGAGCAGGTGGCCGGACACGCAGTCCTTGGTGTAGCAGAGGCCGAACCTGGCCGGCAGGTCGAACGGGAGCCTGCCGTTGAGGTAGTCGATGAACACCTTGGCCGTGCCCGTGGTACGGCCCGGGCCCTGGACCGAGCTGGGGTTGACGGCCACCACGTCGAGCCCGTGGAAGCTGAGGGCGACCTGCTCGGCCTCGAACTTCGAGCGCGCGTAGTGGGAGGTGAACTCGCCCGGCTGGGCGGTCTTCTCGTCGACCACGCGGGTCCCGTCGCCGCCCAGGGTGGCCGCCGAGCTGGTGTAGACGACGCGGCGTACGCCCGCCTTGCGGGCGGCCTGGAGCACCCGCCGGGTCCCCTCGACGTTGACCCGGTACAGCGGAGCCGGGTCGGCCAGGCAGAGCCGGTTCATGCCGGCCACGTGGTAGACGACACCGCAGCCGTCGGCCGCGCGTACCAGCGCCTCGTCGTCGCCGAGCGCGCCAAGGGCCAGCTCGACGCCGCTGGTGACGGCCAGCCGCTCGCGGTCGGCGGGCTTGCGGACGAGCGCCCGCACCGCCCTGCCCTCGCCGACCAGCCGGGCCAGCAGCAGACCGCCGATGAACCCGGTCGCCCCCGTGATCAGGACACGGTCGCTCATCGGGGGGCGCCCGCCCTCGTCACCGGCCTGCCCTCACCAGGTCGCCGAAGCGGGAGAAGTAGTCCAGGGCCGAGGCGGCGCTCACGATCGCCACGGCCAGCATGGCCCACTCGTCGAGCCAGAGCGCACCGAGACGTACCGGCGGCCGCAGGATGGCCAGGGTGATGCCGACCACCTGCATGTTGAACTTGAGCTTGCCCCAGATGGAGGCGGAGATCACCACCGACGCGGCCGCCGCGACCGCCCGCAGGCCGAGCACGGCGACCTCCCGGGCGATCACCACGAAGGCCACCCAGACGTCGACCCGGTCGACGGCGAGCAGGCCGAGCAGGGCGCCCATCACGAGCAGCTTGTCGGCCGTGGTGTCGAGGAAGTTGCCCAGGGTCGTGACCTGCTGCCAGCGCCGGGCCAGGTAGCCGTCCACGAAGTCGGTGAACGAGGCGACCAGGAAGACCAGGGCGGCGAGCACCTTGGCGTCGTCGGGGCCCCCCCCGGTCACGAGCAGGGCGAGCAGCACGGGCACCAGCACGATCCGGACCAGGGTGATCCGCGTGGACAGCGTCAAGGTCCTCATCAACCCCTCCCTTCCCCGCTCGGACCGGCCACATCTGGAATCCTACGACTGGAAGGGGCATTTCCCCAGGGGCAGCTGGCAACCAACCCTGGACCTGGAGGGGAGCCACTAGATCTCCACGTCGTCGTAGATGCGGGCGGCGGCCAGGCGGCCGCTCGGGGTGCGCTCGTAGCAGGCCACGCCTGCCTGGGGCTCGAGCACCCGGTCGCCCCAGGAGACCACGTTGTACTCGAGCACGGTGCAGGTGCCGTCGTCGGTCACGGTGCAGTGCTCGAGCGGGATGCCGCCCACCGCGAACAGCCCCTCGTAGAAGCGTGCGAGCCCCTCGGACCCCTGGTGCAGGTGGCGGCCGCCGCTCGGCTCGCGGGCGTAGCCGTCGGGCTCGAACAGCTCGAGGATGGCGTCGAGCTGGCCGGCGGCCAGCGCCGCCTGGTAGCGCTGGACGACCGGCGGCAGGAGCAGGTCAGCCCGCTCGGGCAGCAGCGGCGGCCGCACCCGGTGGGCGCCCTCGAGCGGCCACAGGCTGTGGTAGGCGCGGACGCTGGCCAAGCGGTCGCCGTAGCGCTCGCCGACCAGCGCGACCGGCAGGTCCACCTGCCCGTTCCCGTCGTCCAGGAGCAACACCGACTCGACCACGGTGCGCGAGCCGCTCCGGGTCGTGCGCCCGGGCACCAGGTGGGCGTCCCGCTCGTCGAGCCAGTCGGCGGTGGCGGCGGCGAACGCCTCCACCGCCTCGACACCAGCCACCCGGCCGACGCGCGGGTCCTCGACCACCGGGTTCCGCCCGAACAGGCCCACGAACGCCTGGGGCCGGCCCTCGACCAGCAGCGGCAGGTAGGCCGTGAGCGGCTCGCTGGTGAAGTCGGTCATTGCTGGGAGACGCCGCTGAACGCCTTGACCAGCGTCTGGCTCGACTCGGCCAGGTGGGCCCGCATGTGCGCCGCCGCCGCCTCCGGGTCGCGGGCGGCGATGGCGGCGACGATGCGCTGGTGCGCCGAGGTCTCGGCGATCGAGGTGAGGTGGCCTCCGAGCTCGGGCATCAGGTGCAGCAGGCGCTCCACCTCGTCGAGCAACCCCTCCAGGACCTTGATGAGGCGCCCGTTGCCGGCCGTCTCGGCCAGCGTCAGGTGGAAGGCGCGGGCCGAGCGCATCGCGGCCCCGTAGGAGGCCTCTTCGTCGGCCTGGACCCTGGCCGCGCCCCGCAGGCGCTGCAGCAGGGCCTGGGAGCCGCTGGCGGCCGCGTCGGCGGTCACCTGGGGCTCGAGGAGCTGGCGGAGCGCGAACACCTCCCGCACGTCCTCGAGGGAGAGCGGCCGGACCAGGTAGCCCTTGCGGGGCAGGACCACGATCCACCCGTCCTGGACGAGCAGGCGGAGCGCCTCCCGGATGGGGGTCTTGCTGACGCCGAAGCGGGTGGCCAGGTCGTTCTCGATCAGGGGGGCGCCGGGCCGGATGCCCGCTGTCAGGATCTCCCGCTTGAGCGCCTCGTAGGCCAGCTCGGTGAGGGAGGCTCGCCGGCCGGGTCCGGCCTCAGCGCCCGGCTGCAGCGGTGGGATGCCGCCGCTGGGGACCGCCAGCCTGTCGACCATCGTCACCCATCCTGAAGAGATGAGAGAACCGCAGGAGACGAGCATCGCATGCTCGTCCCTCTCCGGCAGGTATGTCGCAAGTATACGAGTGGTGACGGCGACGGCCCGGGCCGCAAGGCCCGGGCCGTCGCTGGTCCCGTTGGGGTCTACGACTCCTCGAAGGCGTCGAACTCCTCAGGGGCGTAGCCGGTGCCGGCGTCGACGTCGACCAGCTCACCCTCGGCACCTTCGACGGTGCCGATCGGGTTGCCGTCCTCGCCGTAGTACACGCCGTCGTAGCTCTCGTAGGTGTTGCCGAACGCGTCCATCGCGTAGGCCGTGGCCGGCATCTCGGCCAGGATCGGGGCGACGCTGCGGTAGCGCACCATGCCGGTCCCGGCCGGGATCAGCTTGCCGATGATCACGTTCTCCTTGAGACCGAGCAGCGAGTCGCTCTTGCCCTCGATGGCCGCCTCGGTGAGCACGCGGGTAGTCTCCTGGAAGGAGGCCGCCGACAGCCACGACTCGGTCGCGAGCGACGCCTTGGTGATGCCGAGCAGCTCGGGACGGCCGTTGGCCGGCGTCCTGCCGGCTTCCAGCGCCTCCCGGTTGGCCCGCTCGAACGTGGCCCGCTCGACCAGCTCACCGGGCAGCAGATCGGTGTCGCCGCCCTCGAGCACGGTGACCCGCTTGAGCATCTGGCGCACGATCAGCTCGATGTGCTTGTCGTGGATGGTCACACCCTGGGAGGTGTAGACCTTCTGGACCTCGTCCACCAGGTGCACCTGGGTCGCCCGGATCCCGAGCACCCGCAGCATCTCCTTGGGGTTCGGGGTGCCGTCGATGAGCGGCTGGCCGACCTCGATCTCCTGGCCGTCCTCGACCCGGAGCCGGGCCCGGCGCGGCACGATCACGGTCCACTCCTCGCCCTCGTCGGAGGTCACGGTGACCTGGACGCCCTTCTCGACGTGCTCGACGGCCACCCGGCCGGAGAACTCGGCGATCGGGGTCATGCCCTTCGGGGTGCGAGCCTCGAACAGCTCGACCACGCGGGGCAGGCCGTGGGTGATGTCCTCGCCGGCGATGCCGCCGGTGTGGAAGGTCCGCATCGTGAGCTGGGTGCCCGGCTCGCCGATCGACTGGGCGGCGATGATGCCGACCGCCTCGCCGATGTCGACCAGCCGGTTGGTGGCCAGGCTGCGCCCGTAGCAGAGCTGGCAGACGCCGACCTTGGACTCGCAGGTGAGCACCGAGCGGCAGAGGATCTCGCCCACCCCGTGCTCGACGAGCGCGTCCGCGACCATGTCGTCGACCTCGGTGCCCGCCTCGAACAGCAGCTTCTGCGCCTTGTTGGAGTCGGGCACGACGACGTCCTCGGCCAGGATGCGCGAGAGCGCCTGGCTCTCGACCGGCCGCGACCGGACCCAGTCGTACTCGCCCTTGGTGCCAGGCCTGGGCCGGCGCACCGCGGTGGTGACCGGGATGCCGCGCTCGGTGCCGCAGTCGTGCTCGCGCACGATCACGTCCTGGGTCACGTCGACCAGGCGCCGGGTCAGGTACCCGGAGTCGGCCGTGCGCAGGGCGGTGTCGGCCAGCCCCTTGCGGGCGCCGTGGGTCGAGATGAAGTACTCGAGCACGGTCAGGCCCTCGCGGAAGTTGGCCTTGATCGGCCGCGGGATGATGTCGCCGCGCGGGTTGGCGACCAGCCCGCGCATACCGGCGATCTGGCGGACCTGGGTCATGTTCCCGCGAGCCCCCGACGTGGCCATCATGTAGATGGGGTTGAAGGGTTCCTGGCGGAAGCGCTCCTCCATGTCCTCGCGGACCCGCTCGGTCGCCTCGGTCCAGATCTCGATGAGCTCCTGGCGGCGCTCGTCGTCGGTGATGATGCCCTTGCGGAACTGGGACTCCACCTTCTCGGCGCGCTTCTCGAACTCGTCGAGGATCTGCTGCTTGTGCGGCGGCTTGAGCACGTCCTGGATGGACACGGTCACGCCGGCCCGCGACGCCCAGTGGAAGCCGAGGGTCTTCATGTTGTTCAGGACCTCGGCGGTCATGGTCTGGTCGTAGCGGTCGGCGATGCGGCCGACCAGGGTCGACAGCTCGCGGTTCTGCAGCGTCTCGTTGACGAACGGGAAGTCGTCGGGCAGCGCCTCGTTGAACAGCAGGCGTCCCACGGTGGTCTCGACCTTGCCGTCGTCCTCCACGTCGGCCCGCTTGCCCTCGGGCAGCCGGACCACGACCGGGTCCTGGAGCTGGATCGACTTGAAGTCGTAGGCCATGACCGCCTCGGCCACCGAACCGAACGCCTGCAGTCTGACGTTTGGTTCGGTGGCATCGGTGCTCTTCTTGGAGCCCTTCCTCGCCGAAGGCGTCGACCCGTTCGTCGCCGCTGGCGACGCCGGTGTCTTGTAGGTGAGGAAGTAGATGCCGAGGACCATCTCGTGGGTCGGGACGGCGATCGGCCGGCCGTTGGCGGGCGACAGGATGTTGTTGGTCGACAGCATCAGGATGCGCGCCTCGGCCTGCGCCTCGGCGGACAGGGGCACGTGCACGGCCATCTGGTCGCCGTCGAAGTCGGCGTTGAACGCCTTGCAGACCAGCGGGTGGATCTGGATGGCCTTGCCCTCGACGAGCACCGGCTCGAACGCCTGGATGCCCAGGCGGTGCAGGGTCGGCGCCCGGTTCAGCAGCACCGGGTGCTCGCGGATGACCTCCTCGAGCACGTCCCAGACCTGCGGCCGGGAGCGCTCGACCATGCGCTTGGCCGACTTGATGTTCTGGGCGTAGGAGAGGTCCACCAGCCGCTTCATCACGAACGGCTTGAACAGCTCGAGGGCCATCTGCTTTGGCAGCCCGCACTGGTGGAGCTTCAGCTCCGGCCCGACCACGATGACCGAGCGGCCCGAGTAGTCGACGCGCTTGCCGAGCAGGTTCTGGCGGAAGCGGCCCTGCTTGCCCTTGAGCATGTCGGACAGGCTCTTGAGGGGCCGGTTGCCCGGCCCGGTGACCGGCCGGCCGCGGCGGCCGTTGTCGAACAGCGCGTCGACGGCCTCCTGGAGCATGCGCTTCTCGTTGTTGACGATGATCTCGGGCGCGCCCAGGTCGAGCAGCCGCTTGAGCCGGTTGTTGCGGTTGATGACCCGCCGGTACAGGTCGTTCAGGTCGCTGGTGGCGAAGCGGCCGCCGTCGAGCTGCACCATCGGGCGCAGGTCGGGCGGGATGACCGGGATGCAGTCGAGCACCATGCCGAGCGGCGAGTTGCGCCGGCCGACGAAGGCGCTGACCACGCGCAGGCGCTTGATCGCGCGCTGCTGCTTCTGGCCCTTGGAGGTCGCGATGACCTCGCGCAGGCGGACCTGCTCGCCCTCGATGTCCTCGCGGAGGAGCAGCTCCTTCATGGCGTCGGCGCCCATGCCGGCCGAGAAGTACTCGCCGAAGCGCTCGCGCAGCTCGCGGTAGTACTGGTCGTCGGCGAGGAGCTGCTTCGGGGTCATGTTCTTGAACATGTCGAGAACCCGTTCCAGCAGCTCGACCTGGGCGGCCGCCTTCTGGGCGATGTCCTTGAACGCGCGCTCGGCCTCGTTGCGGGCCTTGCGGCGCTGGTCGGACTTGGCCCCCTGGGCCTCCAGCTCGGCCAGGTTGGCCTCGAGCTGCGCCTTGACCGCTTCCTCACGCTTCTGCTTCTCGACCTCGACCTGCTCGCGCTCGTGGGCGATCTCGGTCTCGATCCGGGGCAGGTCGTCGTGCCTGCGGTCCTCGTCGACCCAGGTCACCACGTTGGCCGCGAAGTAGATGATCTTCTCGAGGTCCTTCGGGGCCATGTCGAGCAGGTAGCCGAGGCGGCTGGGCACACCCTTGACGTACCAGATGTGGGTGACCGGGGCGGCCAGCTCGATGTGGCCGATCCGCTCACGCCGCACCTTGGCCCTGGTCACCTCGACGCCGCAGCGCTCGCAGATGATGCCCTTGAAGCGGACGCGCTTGTACTTGCCGCAGTAGCACTCCCAGTCCCGGGTCGGGCCGAAGATCTTCTCGCAGAACAGGCCGTCCTTCTCGGGCTTGAGGGTGCGGTAGTTGATGGTTTCGGGCTTGCGCACCTCACCGTTGGACCACATGCGGATCTGCTCGGCCGTTGCCAGGCCGATCCGCAGCTCGTCGAAGTAGTTGACGTCGAGCAACTTAGACCTCCTCGACCGACGAGGGCTCCCGCCGGCTCAGGTCGATGCCAAGCTCCTCCGCGGCCCGGAAGACGTCCTCGTCCGTCTCCCGCATCTCGATCTCCTGGCCCTCGGCCGAGAGCACCTCGACGTTCAGGCAAAGGGACTGCATCTCCTTGATGAGCACCTTGAAGGACTCCGGGATGCCGGGCTCGGGGATGTTCTCGCCCTTGACGATCGCCTCGTACACCTTGACGCGACCGAGGACGTCGTCGGACTTGATGGTGAGCAGTTCCTGCAGGGCGTAGGCGGCGCCGTAGGCCTCGAGGGCCCAGACCTCCATCTCGCCGAAGCGCTGGCCGCCGAACTGCGCCTTCCCGCCCAGCGGCTGCTGGGTGATCATCGAGTACGGGCCGGTCGAGCGGGCGTGGATCTTGTCGTCGACCAGGTGGAGCAGCTTCAGGATGTAGATGTAGCCGACCGTGACCGGCGACGGGTAGGGCTCGCCGGTACGGCCGTCGTAGAGGATGGCCTTGCCCTCGGAGTCCACCAGCTTGCGCTGGTCACCGGTGATCGGGTCCTGGTAGGTGCCCACGGTCGCGGTGAGCAGGTCCTCGATGGCGGCCTCGTTGGCGCCGTCGAACACCGGCGTGCCGAGGTTGACCCGCTTGCCCTGGTGGGCGTCCGAGGCGCTCCAGCCGGCCACCTTGGCCCAGTCGGGCACCCCGTCGAACGACCAGCCGTGCGCGGCCACCCAGCCGAGGTGGGTCTCGAGGATCTGGCCGATGTTCATCCGGCTCGGCACGCCGAGCGGGTTGAGGATCACGTCGACCGGGGTCCCGTCGGACAGGAACGGCATGTCCTCCTCGGGGAGGATCTTGGAGATGACGCCCTTGTTGCCGTGGCGCCCGGCCAGCTTGTCGCCGTCGGAGATCTTGCGCTTCTGGGCCACGTAGACCCGCACGAGCTGGTTGACGCCCGGGTTCAGGTCGTCGCCGGCGTCGCGCGAGAACACCCGCACGCCGATCACCTTGCCGGTCTCGCCGTGGGGCACCTTGAGGCTGGTGTCGCGGACCTCGCGCGCCTTCTCGCCGAAGATCGCGCGGAGCAGGCGCTCCTCCGGGGTCAGCTCGGTCTCGCCCTTCGGGGTCACCTTGCCGACCAGCACGTCGCCCGGGGCGACCTCGGCGCCGATGCGGATGATGCCGCGCTCGTCGAGGTCCTTCAGGACGTCCTCGCTGACGTTGGGGATGTCCCGGGTGATCTCCTCGGCCCCGAGCTTGGTGTCGCGCGCGTCGACCTCGTGCTCCTCGATGTGGATCGAGGTGAGCACGTCGTCCTTGACCAGGCGCTCCGACAGGATGATGGCGTCCTCGTAGTTGTGGCCCTCCCAGGGCATGAACGCGACCAGGAGGTTCTTGCCGAGCGCGAGCTCGCCCGCGTCGGTACAGGGCCCGTCGGCCAGCACGTCGCCGGCGGCCACGCGGGTGCCCTCGGTCACGATCGGCTTCTGGTTGATGCAGGTGCCCTGGTTGGAGCGCTCGAACTTGCGCATGCGGTAGGTCTTGGCCGACCCGTCGGCGTGCCGCACGGTGACCGTCTCAGCCGAGACGTCCTCGACCGTGCCGGGCTGCTCGGCCACGACCACGCCGCCGGCGTCGACCGCCACGCGGCCCTCCATGCCGGTGCCGACCAGCGGCGCCTCGGACCGCAGCAGAGGCACCGACTGGCGCTGCATGTTGGCGCCCATCAGGGCCCGGTTGGCGTCGTCGTGCTCGAGGAACGGGATCAGGGCGGTGGCCACCGACACCATCTGGCGGGGGCTGACGTCCATGTAGTCGACCTCGGCGGGCAGCACGTTGGCGACCTCGCCGGTGACGCCGACGCCCTGGCCCGTGCCGTAATCGGCCCGGGCGGCGCTGCGCTGGCCGGACACGCCGGCCGAGCGGCTGCCCTGGCGGACCAGCACGCGGTCCTCGACGAAGTGGCCCTTGGCATCGACCGCCGCGTTGGCCTGCGCGATCACGTGCAGGTCCTCGTCGTCGGCGGTCAGGTAGTCCACCTTGTCGGTGACCCGGCCGTTCTCGACCTTGCGGTAGGGGGTCTCGACGAAGCCGTACTCGTTGATGCGGGCGTAGGTGGAGAGGTTGCCGATGAGGCCGATGTTCGGACCCTCGGGGGTCTCGATCGGGCACATGCGGCCGTAGTGGGAGGGGTGGACGTCGCGTACCTCGAACCCGGCCCGCTCGCGCGACAGCCCGCCCGGACCGAGCGCCGACAGGCGGCGCCGGTGGGTCAGGGCGGCCAGCGGGTTGGTCTGGTCCATGAACTGCGACAGCTGCGAGGTGCCGAAGAACTCCTTGATGGCGGCGACCACCGGGCGGATGTTGATCAGGGTCTGAGGCGTGATCGCCTCGGCGTCCTGGGTGGTCATGCGCTCGCGCACGACCCGCTCCATGCGGGAGAGGCCGATGCGGACCTGGTTCTGGATCAGCTCCCCGACCGAGCGCAGGCGCCGGTTGCCGAAGTGGTCCTGGTCGTCGGTGATCGTGGTCGGGTCGCCCTCGTGCAGCCGGACCAGGTAGTCGACGGTAGCGATGATGTCGTCGCGGGTCAGGGTCAGCTCGCGGTGGGAGTCGTCCAGGCCGAGCTTCTTGTTCAGCTTGTAGCGGCCGACCTTGGCCAGGTCGTAGCGCTTGGGCTGGAAGAACAGCCCGTTGAGGAGCTGGCGGCCGGACTCGGCGCTGGGCGGCTCGCCCGGGCGCAGGCGGCGGTAGATCTCGACGAGGGCGTCCTCCTCGGTGCGGGTGTGGTCCTTCTCGAGGGTGAGCATCATCGTCTCGGACTCGCCGAAGCGCTCCCGGATCTCGGCGTCGGTCATGCCGAGGCCGCGCAGCAGCACGGTCACGGGCAGGCGGCGCTTGCGGTCCAGGCGGACGCCGACGGTGTCCTTCTTGTCGACGTCGAACTCGAGCCAGGCACCCCGGGCGGGGATGACCCGGCAGGAGGTCAGCATCTTGTCGAGGGTCTTGTCGGGCTCCTGCTCGAAGATGACCCCGGGCGAGCGGACGAGCTGGGAGGTGACCACCCGCTCGGTGCCGTTGATGATGAACGTGCCCTGGTCGGTCATGACCGGGAAGTCGCCCATGAACACCGACTGGGACTTGATCTCGCCGGTGGTGCGGTTCTGGAACTCGGCCTGCACGTGGAGCTTGCGCGAGTAGGTGTTGTCCTTCTCGCGGCACTCCTCGACCGAGTGCTCGGGCTCCTCGAAGCGGTGCTCACCGAATGTGAGCGCCATCTGGCCGGTGAAGTCTTCGATGGGACTGATCTCTTCGAAGGTTTCCCGCAGCCCGTCGGTGATCAACCACTCAAAGGACTGTCGCTGGATGGCGATAAGGTCAGGGATGGGAAGGATCTCGGGGATCTTGCCGAAGGAGAGTCGGGGCGAGACCGAGGTACGCGGGTCGCTCAAGAGGCGTCCCTCCCCTTTCGCGGGAAGTCGGTGAACGGGTGCGCGGGCACGCCCGCAGGCACGCCAAAGCCGTCACGAGCGGTCGGGTCAAGGGCGCGCGAAGACATACGAAGGAGCAGTGTAGCGCTCGCCTACACTGCTGTCAACAACGACTTGAGGGTCTGCGTGTGCACCTCTCAAACGTCGGGCTCGACGGGAGTGTGGCGCCCCCACCGGAGCGTGTCAAGAGAGTCAGTAGAGTCAGGCGAACGGCGATGCCTGGCCAATTGGGGTGTAACCCGTCATGGGCCGGGGTGGTGCCGGCTCATGGCCGGGTGGTGCCAGCCCGGGCTCCGTTCTCCGCTCCGACAAGCGCAGTTGCTGGGAACGGGGTCCCGGGCGGGCTTCCTTGCCGATCCGTCCTCCCACCTGATGCCAGACTGGCCGTTCCCCACCTGATGCCAGACTGGCCGTCGGCGTCGGAAGGGTCCGAGTAGTCGGGGTTGTTGGGTTACTTCAGTTCGACCGAGGCGCCGGCGCCTTCCAGCTGGGCCTTGGCCTTGTCGGCCTGCTCGCGGGGGACGCGCTCGAGGACGGGCTTGGGGGCACTGTCGACCAGGTCCTTGGCCTCCTTGAGGCCCAGGCTGGTGAGGGTGCGCACCTCCTTGATGACCTGGATCTTCTTGTCGCCGGCAGCGGTCAGGACGACGTCGAACTCGGTCTGCTCCTCCTCGGCCGGCGCGGCCTCGGCCGTGGCCCCGCCGGCCGGGCCGGCGGCGATCGCGACCGGGGCGGCCGCCGAGACCCCGAAGGTCTCCTCGAACTGCTTCACGAACTCCGACAGCTCGAGGAGGGTCATCTCCTTGAAGGCGTCCAGGAGGTCGTCGGTGGACAGCTTGGGCATGATCTGCTTGCTCCTTACTCGGTCGCGCCGGGGTCGGCGGAGTCAGTGTCGGCCGGGGTGGCCTCGGCCTCGCCTGCGGGGGCCTGGTCGGCCGGGGTGGCCTCGGCCTCGCCTGCGGGGGCCTGGTCGCCGGGGCTGGCGCCGGCCTCCTCCTCGAGCTTGTCCCGCAGGGCGGCGGCCATGGTGGCCACCTGGCGGAGCGGGGCAGCCAGCAGGCTGGCGGCCTGCTGCAGCGACGCCTGCAGGAGCCCGGCCATGCGGGCCAGCAGGACCTCGCGTGACTCGAGGGTCGCGAGCCGGCGCACGGCGTCGGCGTCCAGCACCTTCCCCTCGAGCACGCCGCCCTTGACCACCAGGGCCGGGTGCATGCGGGAGAACTCGGCCAGGTCCTTGGCGGCCTGGACCACGTCGCCGTGCACGAAGGCCACCGCGGTCGGGCCCTGCAGCAGCGGGACGAGGTCCTCGTACCCCACCTCGCGCACTGCGATGCTGGTCAGCGTGTTCTTGACGACCTTGTACTCGGTCTGGGACCCGCGCAGCGACGCGCGCAGCTCGCCGAGCTCTCCGACCTTGAGGCCGCGGTACTCGGTCAGCAGCGCGGCCGCCGACCCTTCCAGACGTCCCTTGATGGCCTCGACCTCAGCGACGTTGCTCGCATTTGGCACGGCCTCACCTCCCTGGCTCACCGGGGAGCCGCAGTCCAGGGCCCCCCGTCCCCCCGCACACACGAAACGGACGGCCCCGAGGACCGCCCGTCGGCGTGCGCGCACGGCTCCGCACCGGAGGTGCTCGCCTGCGCCGGCGCCCGTCGGGACGGGCCTTGGTGTCGCGCTGCGACAACCGGGCGGTCTTCGGCTCGGGCGAGGGTACATGCCTCACGGGTCGCCGACAAGTTGGCCCTGGCAGCACCCCCGGGGCGGGCGGCGGCAGGGTCAGCCTCGGCGGCGCGACGCGCTCTCCACAGGGTCTCGCGGGGGCGTGGTTCCATGCCCGCCAGGGGCGTGGTCACATGCCAGCCAGGGCGGGGTCCGACACGCGGACCGCCACGGCACCGTCGATAGGTGGGGCGAGCAGGCCCCGCGCGGCCAGACCGTCCAGGGCGGCGTCGACGGCCAGGGTGTAGGTCCAGGCCAGGAAGGCGCCCTCGTCGTCGCCACCGGGGATGCGGCGGCGGACCGGGTCGAAAGCGGGCAGGGACGCCTCGATCAACCGGACCACCGACCACCCGAGCGCCTCGGACAGCTCCCGGAGGGCGGGCTCGCGGCTCGTGGGCAGCGCGGGCGCCGCCTCCGGGTCGACCACCAGCTCGTCCCAGCGGGGGGCGAGGGGGCGGCCGAAGCGGACCAGGGCACCCCGGCCCGGGAGCACAGTGGCCCGCGCGAACCAGACGCCGGCGCCCTCGCGGTCGCCCTCGGCCAGCCAGACGAAGGCGCTGCCGAACGGCGGGGCGGCCAGGCCCTGGCGGCGCAGCAGGCGGCGCACGCCGAGGTCGAGGACGAGCCCGCCGACGACGAGGAAGGCAGCCGGAGGGCCGCCGGGACCCGACACGGTGGCGTGCACCGGCTCGTACTCGACCTCGAGCCGGCTCCACTCGCCTGCCACCAGGCGGGCGATGCTGGCGCCGAGGTCGGTCGCTGCCGAGCGGAGCGTCTTGACCTGGTCGGCCCGGCCCACCGGGAAGCGGGGCCGGCCGTCGGCGCCGGCCAGGCCGGCCGCCTTCAAGGTGGCGAGCCGGTGCTGGCCGAGGCGGTCGAGCGGCGCGCCGCCAGCCACGGCGGCCAGCAGCGCGCCGTGCACGGCCGGGTCGATCAGCTCGTCGGGCTCGACCGCCGGCGGCAGCGGCGCCCACCAGCCGAGGTGCCAGGCTTCCCGCATGGCGCCCCGGACCGCTATGCGGTCCGGGCCTCCCGGTCGGCGGTCAGGTTGCGGGTCTGGGCCGGGTCCACCTTGATCCCGGGGCCCATCGAGGTGGAGACGGTGATGCCCTTGATGTAGCGGCCCTTGGCCGCCGCCGGCTTGGCCCGCACGATCTCGTCCAGCACGACCTGGTAGTTCTCGGTCAGCGCGCTGGTCGGGAACGAGGTCTTGCCGAGGATCAGGTGCACGTTGCCCTTGGTGTCGACCCGGTACTCGACCTTGCCGCCCTTGATGTCGGTGACCGCCTTGGCGACCTCGGGGGTGACCGTGCCCGACCGCGGGTTGGGCATCAGGCCGCGCGGGCCCAGGATGCGGCCGAGGCGGCCGACCTGGCCCATCATGTCGGGGGTGGCCACGGCGGCGTCGAAGTCGAGGAACCCGCCCTGGACCCGCTCGACCAGGTCCTTGCCGCCGACGACGTCGGCCCCGGCCGCCTCGGCGTCCCGGGCCGCGTCTCCCTCGGCGAACACGGCCACGCGGACCGTCTTGCCGGTGCCGTTGGGGAGCGAGACGGTGCCCCTGACGATCTGGTCGGCCCGACGGGGGTCGACCCCGAGCCGGAAGGCGACCTCGACGGTGGCGTCGAAGCGGGTCGGGTTGGTGGACCTGGCCAGCTCGAGCGCGTCCCAGGGGTGGTAGAGGGTGGTGCGGTCGACCTTCTTGGCGGCCTCCGCGAACTTCTTTCCTGCCATCTGGTGGCATCCTCCTGTGGTCTGCGGAGCGCGCACGCGCCCCTCCCACCCGGCCGGCGGACTTGCCGGCCGGTCGCCGGCCCGAGCCTGGCCGGCGTCGCCGGTCGAGCTTGGCCGGGGTTGCGGTCGAGCTTGGCCGGCGAGATCAATCAGTCGCCGCGAAGCGGCTCCGAGCGGTTCGGTGGTGGGCGTCAGCCCGCCACCGTGATGCCCATGGAGCGGGCGGTGCCCTCGACGACCTTCATGGCGCCCTCGATGTCGATGGCGTTCAGGTCGGGCATCTTGGTCTCGGCGATCTCCCGGACCTGGTCCCGGGTGACCGTGCCGACCTTGGTCTTGTGCGGCTCGGGGGAGCCCTTCTCGATCCCGGCCGCCTTGCGCAGCAGCACGGCTGCGGGCGGGGTCTTGAGCACGAAGCTGAACGTCCGGTCTTCGTAGATGGTGATCTCGACCGGGATGACGTTGCCGGACTGCGCCGCGGTGGCCGCGTTGTACTGCTTGACGAAGTCCATGATGTTCACGGCGTGGGGGCCCAGGGCGGTGCCCACGGGGGGCGCCGGGGTGGCCGCGCCGGCCGGAAGCTCGATCTTGATGACGGCCGTCACCCTGCGGCGGCGGCGGGTCGACTGCGGTGGCATGGCTGGGAATCGCTCCTTGACGGTTGCGTTGCGGGGGCTAGAGCTTCTGGACCTGGTCGAAGGCGAGCTCGACCGGAGTCTCGCGCCCGAAGATGGAGACCAGTACCTTGAGCTTCTGCTGGTCGACGTTGATCTCCGCGATCGAGCCGGGGAGCTGGGCGAACGGACCCGAGGTGACCGTCACCGACTCGCCCACCTGCCACTCGACCCGCGGCCTGATCTTCTCGATCGGCTTGGTCTCGAGGATCTTGGCCACTTCCTTCTCGGACAGCGGGGTGGGCTTGGCGCCCGAGCCCACGAAGCCGGTGACCCCAGGGGTGTTCCGGACGACGTACCAGGAGTCGTCGTCGAGGTACATGCGGACGAGCAGGTAGCCAGGGAAGACCTTGCGGGAGACGACCTGCTTCTTGCCCCCTTTGATCTCCATGACGTCTTCCATGGGGATCACGACCTCGAAGATCTTCTCCTCCATGTTCATGGAGGAGATGCGGCTCTCGAGGTTGGCCTTCACTTTGTTCTCGTAGCCCGCGTAGGTGTGGACGACGTACCAGTCCCCGAAGCTGTAGCCGGGGCCGGTCTCGCCGGTGGCGATGTCGGTGCTCATGGCGCTCCTGGTGAATCGGATCGATCGCTCTGGCGGCTAGCTGAAGATGGCGATGACGGCCTTCCCGAACAGGGTGTCCATCCCGAAGATGACCGCCGTGATGGCGGTCACGGCCACCAGGACGACCACCGTGTAGGACAGCACCGTACGCCGGTCGGGCCAGTTGACCTTGCGCAGCTCGGCCACGACCTCGCTGCCGAAGCTCGTCATCCCGCTCAACCTCGATCGCCGCTTGCCGGCCTGCCCGACCGCGGCCTGCCTGGCCGCCTGCTGGCGGCTGACTTGCGCCTTGCGTAGCTGCTGCATGCGCTCGGCCTGGTCGGTCGTGCGCTGCTGGCGAGCCATTGCTCGCTTGGTCTCCCTGTTCATCGCTAGGACTGCTCCTCAGCGCCGAGTGGCGCAGCCGGTCGACGTGCACCCATGCCCGCTCCGGGGGGACATGGGGTTGGCAGGCCAGGAGGGACTCGAACCCCCAACCACCGGTTTTGGAGACCGGGACTCTTCCAATTGAGCTACTGGCCTGGGTAGGCGGGACGCCCCGGGCCTGGGCCCAAAGCCCACCAAGTATAGGGGCCAGGGTCCGACCCGCTCAAGGTGCCTCACCCGGGCGGGGTGGCACGGGCGTCCCGCACGGCGGGCTCGGCGCCTGCTCGGCCCGGGCCAGGGCGGGGTGGCACGGGCTGTGCCGCGCGGGCGGGCGGCGCCTACTCGGCCCGGGCCAGGGCGGGGTGACGGAGCGTGACCCGGGGGATGCCCCGTGGGCGTGGCCGTGGCGGTAGGGTGGCCGCGCGGCGCCGCTGGCGCAGGGCGTGGGCTACGACGATGGTGGCGACCAGGGCGCCGGCCGAGCCGGCGGCGACGACCGCCACCCTCGGATCGGCCACGCGGCGCCGGCCGATCGCGACCAGCAGCCGCTCCAGGGTGCCGTCGGGCGGGTCGGCCTCGAGTCCGCCCAGCACGGCCAACGCGTGCCCGAGGCGGCTGTACGCGGCGGCCTCGGCCGCGCAGCGGGAGCAGGCCATCACGTGGTCGGCCCGGACCTGGGCCTGCACCGGGGTCAGCTCCTCGGCCCGGGCGGGGAGCAGCGGGCGGGTCTCGTGGCAGCCGGTCATGACCGCCGTCCCGACGCCCGCCGGCGGCCGTTGAGGACGACCACCTGGCCGCCCTCGGCCGACTCGAGCTCCGCCTTGAGCCGCTCGCGAGCCCGGAACAGGCGCACCTTCACCGCCCCCGGGGTCAGTCCCATCGCATCCGCCACCTCGTCGGTCGACTGCCCGTACAAGTCGCGCAGCACGAGCACCTGCCGCTGCCCCTCGGGCAGCTCGGCCACCAGGCACTCGAGCCGCCGGGCGAGGGCCACCGTCTCGGCCCGCTCGGCCGGGTCCGGGGAGGGGTCCCGCGTGTCAGGCGGCACGACCCCTCCCTCGACGGCGATCCGCCGCGTCCGGCGCTTCAGTGCGCTCATGGCCACGTTGGTCGTCACCCGGTTCAGCCACGTCGTGAAGGACGCCTCATGGCGAAAGCTGCTCAGCTTGCGCACCACCCGAAGGTAGACGTCCTGGGTGACGTCGGCGGCGTCGTCCGGGTTGCCGACGAGCCGGAGCGCGCAGGTGTACACGCTCCGATGCGTGCGGCGCACGAGCTCTTCGAGTGCCCAGCGGTCACCGGCCTGAGCGGCCTCGACGAGCTCCCGGTCGACCTCCACCGCAGTCCCCTTCTACTGTCGAAGGCTTAGACCTTACCCGCAGGGCTCGGGTTACAGACGTCAGTTGTGACGGTGGTAGCCGGTGAAGCCACGCGTGAGCAGGTCGGTGCGGGACCTCCAGCGGCGCAGGAAGCGATCGTAGTTCTTGCGGGAGGCACGGTCCCGGGTTGCGGGGTCGGTGTCGTAGAAGCCGCGGTGGCGGTGCCTGGTGGCCGGGACCGCGACCCGGACCGCCCGGTAGCCGAGCGCGCGAACCGCGAACGAGTAGTCGAGGTCGGCGTTGCGGTAGTAGCGGTCCCTGGGGTCGACCTCGACCCGGGCGGCGAGTGCCCTGGGCAAGGCCAGCAGGTAGCCCTCGATCGCGTCGACCTCCGGCCCGTCGTCGACGTCGAACTCGAGCAGCGAGCGGGTGGTCACGCCCCAGCCGCCGGCCAGGCCCGTGCCCGGCTCGCCGAGCGCGTCGAGCAGCGGGGTGAGCAGGTCACCGGTGGCCTCGACGTGGGGGTCGAGCCAGACCAGGACCCGGCCAAGGGCCTGGCTCATGCCGAGGTTCATGGCCGCTCCGAAGCCGGCCGCCGGGTCGAGATGGAGCACCCCCACGCGGCCGTCGGTGGCGGCGAGCTCCTCGAGCGCCCGGCCGGTCGCCTCCCCAGCCGCGTCGTCGACCAGCACCACCTCGTAGTCGAGCCGGCCGCACTGCCTGGCCAGGGCGGAGGTCGCCCGGGCGACGTCGGAGGGCCAGCTGGTCACGTGGACGACGACCGAGGCGTCGTGCCGGTCGGGCGCGTCCCAGCGTGGGGCGAGGGTGGCCGGGTCGACCGTGTCGAAGGGAGGCGCCTCAGACAGGTCGGGGCCGGCGGGGGTGTCACGCACGAGCCAGCCGGCCGCGCGGAGCCGGTCCCGGAGGGCGTCGGCGCGAGCCCAGTCGCGGGCCTCGCGGGCCCGTTCCCGCTCGGCGACGAGGGCGCGTACCTCCAGCCCAGGCTCGGGCATGGTCAGCTCAGCTCCAGGTCGGCCTCACCCTTTGACAGCACCCTGTTCCCCTCGTCGTCCTCGGCCCAGAACCTGAGCGTCACCCGGCTCCCGTCCACCTTGGCGACCTCGCCGCCAGCGGTGAGGGTCTGGCCGGGCAGGATCATAGCCGAGAAGCGGACCTTGATTCGCTTGATCGCGCCCGGGTCGCCGGCGTAGGCGGCGACCATGCGGGCGGCGACCCCCATGGAGTACATCCCGTGAGCGATCACCCCGGGCAGGCCGACCGACCGGGCCGCCTCGTCGCTCCAGTGGATGACGTTGAAGTCGCCCGAGGCACCTGCGTACTTGACTAGGTCGAGGCGCTCGATCGGTTCGGAGACCTGGTCGAGCTTGTCGCCCGCGGTGACCTGGGCGGGGTCACGGCGTGGGCTCACCGGCCCTCTCCGTCGGCGGCCCTGGATGCGGTCCCGCGGGCGATCAGCAAGGACGTGGCCTGGCACACCGGCTCGCCGGCCTCGGTGGTGATCCTGGTCGTGATCGTGAGCAGCTCGTGGCGGCCCTTGGTCTGGGCAGCGGCCACCCGGCCGACGGCCACCAGGCGGTCGCCGGCCCGGATGGGCCGCTCGTAGACGAACTCCTGCTCACCGTGAACGACCCTGGAGTAGTCGAGTCCCAGCTCCGGGTCGGCGTAGACGAGTGCGCCGGCCCGGAAGGACAGGACGACCGGGAAGGTGGGCACGGCCGGGATGTCGGGGTGGCCGGCGGCCCTGGCCGCGTCCTCGTCGTGGTAGACGGGGTCGTGCTCACCGACGGCGAGAGCGAACTCGCGGAGCTTCTCTCGCCCGACCTCGTAGCGGATGGGCGGGTACTCCTTGCCCACCAGGGCCTGGTTCAGGGGCATTCGCTGCACTCCTCGGGTGGTGTTCCTCGGCCTGGCCACCGACGCTAGACCGCTGCCGGGCCCAGCGGCAACCAGCGGCGGCCTCAGGCCCGGACAACCAACGGCCTCGGAGCAACCAGCCGCTGGGGCCCGGGCAACCAGCGGCGGCCTCGGGGCCCGGGCTCGGGCGCGGAGCCCGGAACCCGAGAGCCCGGCGCGGAGCCCGGAACCGGAGAGCACGTGCGCGGAGCCCGGAACCCGAGAGCCACGTACGGAACCCGGAAACCCGAGAGCCCGGCGCGGGGGCCGGGCTCTCTCGCGGGCTGTCCACGATCAGCGGGTCTCGCGGTGGGCGGTGTGCCGGCCGCACCAGCGGCAGTACTTCTTGATCTCGATGCGGTCGGGGTCGTTCCGCTTGTTCTTGGTCGTCGTGTAGTTGCGGTGCTTGCACACCGTGCATGCCAGCGTGATCTTCGGCCTGATGTCGGTGGTCGCCACGTTGAGTCCTTCCTTCGGCCCCCGAAGCGCATGCCTCCATGCGGTTCGAGCAAGCCTACGCGAGAAGAGGGGGTCACGCGAAAGCGCCGGCCGCTCGAGGGCGGCCGGGGCCTCGGGAGCTCGAGGCTACTTCTCGAGGCTACTTGAGGATTTTGATGACGCGGCCGGCGCCGACGGTGCGGCCACCCTCCCGGATCGCGAACCGCAGCCCCTCCGCCATCGCGATCGGCTGGATCAGGCGCACCGTCATCTCGGTGTGGTCACCCGGCATCGCCATCT
>DASYUT010000347.1 GCA_036000965.1 Actinomycetes bacterium | reverse complement strand
GGGGCGGCGCTGCGCATCGGGAACCCGGGGGAGTCCCGCGTCCCGGACCGGCACGCTCAGTCGGCCAGCGGGTAGACCACGCGATCGGTGCTGCCGGCCTGATGCTGACGGACCGCCAGGCCGGGTGGGGACGCCGGCCGGCTCAGCCGGTGGTGGGCCCGGCGCCCAGGGCTTGCAGGTCGCTGCAGTCGGCCGGACCCAGGCGCTGCGCGAGGTCGCCCTCCAGCGCCCGGACCGCCAGGCCGAGGACGAGCGGGTCGGTGACCAGGCCGCCGTGACCGACCCCGGACGAGGCGCACACGTCCTGCACGCGCACGTTGTGGGCGCCTTCGAGCACCGCCGAGGTGGGTGGGGTGACGGTCTTGTCCCGGGCCGTCCAGATGCTGGTGACCTCGGGTCCCGGCGGGGTCCCCTCCTGGTTCAGCCGGGCCAGGAACGCCGAGCTGGGGACGAGCTGGGCGCATGCGCCCGTGCACAGCCGCGGGTCGAGCGAGGCGGCCAGCCCGGCGATCTCGGCGCCGTGGTTGGGCGCGCCCACCAGCACGACGCGCCGGGCGCGCTGCGCCCGGCCGGGCAGGCCGAGGAAGGCCCGCACCACGATCCCCCCGGCCGAGTAGCCCACCAGGTCGACGCGGGCCGCGCCGGCCCGGTCCACCGCGGCGGCCAGCGCCCGCGCCGAGGCCGCGATGTCCCCGGTGCCCTGGGCCGGGAGGGCCACGCGCACCACCGGGCGGCCGCTGGCCGCGAGCAGCGCGGCCAAGCGGTCGAACTCGGCCGGCGTGCCGTCGTAGCCGTGCACCACGAGCACCGGCACGACCGCGTCGGCGATCATGGGAGGGCCTGCCTCCGGTCGCAGCGCGAGCACCAGCCCGGCCGCAGTGCCGGCCGCGAGCGCCAGGGCGAGCGTGAGCACGAGCAGCCGCCGCCGGGGGCTCAGGGAACGGAGCATATGAGCATTGTGCCGCCGGTTGGACGGGTAGGACGCCGGCGACTTGGAGGAGCGGGACGCCGGCGACCACCATCCGGCGCGAACCTGCACTACGCTACGGGCAACCAGCCAGAGGAGGCGCCATGTCCGACAAGTACGTGTACGACTTCGAAGAGGGCAACCGGGACATGAAGGAGCTGCTCGGCGGGAAGGGGGCCAACCTCGCCGAGATGACCAACATGGGGCTGCCCGTGCCCCACGGGTTCACCGTCACCTGCGAGGCATGCAACGCCTACCGGGCCGCGGGCAGGAAGTTCCCCGACGGGATGCTCGACGAGGTCGCCGAGCACCTGCGCGCGCTGGAGCAGAAGATGGGGCGCCGGCTCGGCGACCCGAACGACCCGCTGCTGGTCAGCCTCCGCTCGGGGGCGCCGTTCTCGATGCCGGGCATGATGGACACGGTGCTGAACGTCGGCTTGAACGACCAGAGCGTGGACGGGCTGGCCAAGCAGACCGGGTCGGAGCGGTTCGCCTGGGACTCCTACCGCCGGCTGCTGCAGATGTTCGGCAAGACCGTCATGGGCGTGGACGGCGACCGCTTCGAGGACGCCATCGAGCACGCCAAGCAGGCCAAGGGCGTCCTCAACGACGTGGACCTGGACGAGGGCGACCTGCGCAGGCTGGTGGATGCGTTCAAGCGGGTCATCGCCGAGGACGCCGACCGGGAGTTCCCCCAGGACCCGCAGGAGCAGCTCAGGCTCGGCATCCAGGCCGTGTTCGGGTCCTGGGACAACAGGCGGGCCCGGGACTACCGGCGCAAGAACAAGATCGACGACTCCCTCGGCACCGCCGTGAACATCCAGTCGATGGTGTTCGGCAACAAGGGCGAGGACTCCGGCACCGGGGTGGCGTTCACCCGCAACCCGGCCAGCGGCGAGGCCAAGCCGTACGGCGACTACCTGACCAACGCGCAGGGCGAGGACGTGGTCGCCGGCATCCGCAACACCCTCAAGCTCGAGGACATGGGCAAGGTCCATCCCCAGGCGTGGGAGGAGCTCAAGGGTCACATGCGCACCCTGGAGCAGCGCTACCGGGACATGTGCGACATCGAGCTCACCGTCGAGCAGGGCAAGCTGTGGCTGCTGCAGACGCGGGTCGGCAAGCGGACCGCGTTCGCCGAGTGGGTGATGGCCTACGACATGGTCGACGAGGGGCTGATCGACGTCGACACCGCCATGCTGCGACTGGACGCCAACCGGCTCGAGGAGCTGTTCGAGAAGGTCCTCGCCGAGGGGGGCGGCGAGCCGATCGCGACCGGCCTGAACGCCAGCCCGGGGGCGGCGGTGGGCAAGGCCGTGTTCACCGCCGACGACGCGGAGGCGTGGGCCGAGCGGGGCGAGCCGGTGATCCTGGTCCGCCGGGAGACCACCCCCGACGACTATCACGGCATGATCCGCTCGCAGGGCATCTTGACCTCGGCCGGCGGCACCAACTCCCACGCCGCCGTGGTCGCCCGGGGCGAGGGCATCCCGGCCGTGTGCGGCGCCGACGCGATCCGGGTCGACCGGCAGGGCAAGAAGTTCACGGCCAACGGGACCACGGTCGCCGAGGGCGACTGGGTCACGATCGACGGCTTCAGCGGCAAGGTGTACGCCGGCCAGCTCGAGCTGACCGACTCGCCGATCGAGCGGGCCCGGTCAGGCGACCCCGAGGCGCGCAAGGAGAACATCTGGCAGGCATACGAGCGCTTCATGACCCGCGCCGACGGGGCGCGCCGGCTCAAGGTGCGCGCCAACGCCGACACCCCCGGCCAGTCCCGCAACGCCATCGAGCGGGGCGCCGAGGGCATCGGCCTGTGCCGCACCGAGCACATGTTCCTGGGCGAGGAGCGGGTCGCGGCCGTGCGCACGATGATCTTCGCCGACACCGCCGAGGAGGAGCAGCAGGCGTACGACGTGCTGCTGCCGCTGCAACGCGACGACTTCGTCGGCATCTTCAAGGAGATGGACGGCAAGCCGGTCACCGTGCGGCTGCTGGACCCGCCGCTGCACGAGTTCCTCCCCAACCAGGTCGACCTGGCCGTCGCGGTCGCGCTGGCCAAGGAGAGGGGCGCCAAGCAGGTCCAGGTCGGCGGCGACGAGCCGATGCCCCTCGACGAGGCCGAGGCGGTGCTGGCCAAGGTCAACGACCTGCACGAGACCAACCCGATGCTCGGCCTGCGCGGGGTGCGGCTGGGCATCCTCAAGCCCGGGCTGTACGCCATGCAGGTCCGGGCGATCATCGAGGCGGCCTGCACGGTCGCGCAGGACGGCGGCAACCCGGTCGTGGAGATCATGATCCCGCTGGCGGTCACCCGCGAGGAGCTGGCCCAGATGCGCGAGGAGCTCGAGCCGGTCGCCAAGCAGGTCATGGCCGACCGCGGCGTCGACGTCCCGGTGCTGTGGGGCACGATGATCGAGCTGCCCAGGGCCGCGCTCACGGCCGGGGAGATCGCCGAGGTGGCCGAGTTCTTCTCGTTCGGCACCAACGACCTGTCGCAGACCGCGTTCGGGTTCTCCCGCGACGACATCGGCAAGTTCCTCGGCCTCTACGAGGAGCGCAAGCTGGTCCCGGCCAACCCGTTCGTGACCATCGACCAGCCCGGCGTCGGGCGGCTCATGCGCATCGCCAGCGAGGAGGGCCGCGCCAGCCGCGCCGACCTCCACCTTGGCATCTGTGGCGAGCACGGCGGCGACCCCGACTCGGTGCGCTTCTGCCACGAGCTGGGCCTTGACTATGTGTCGTGCTCGCCGTTCCGGGTGCCGACCGCCCGCCTGGCCGCCGGCCAGGCCGCCATCGGCGAGGCGACCACCGCCTCCAAGTAGCGGATCCGCGGGCATGGGGCCACCAGCCGGTGGCCTTCGGCCCGCGCCGGGAGGTGGGCGATGGCACCACAGGTCCGCATCCGTCCCGTCCGCCGGGAGGACCTCGACCGGCTCGAGGAATGGCGCAACGACCCAGGGTGGTCGGAGTTCGACTGGTACGGGTTCAAGCCGCCGGGGGAGCTGCGGCGCCGGTTCGACCAGACCGGCCTGCTCGCCGAGGACGACGGGTACCTGCTGGTCGAGCTGGCCGACGGCACCGTCATCGGCGACGTCGCCTGGCACGCCGTGTACCACGGCCCGCCGCCCACCTCCCGGGCGTTCAACATCGGCATCACCATCGCGCCGGGGCAGCGCGGCAAGGGCCACGGCACCGAGGCGCAACGCCTGCTGGCCGAGTACCTGTTCGCCGTCACCCGGGTGGAGCGGGTGGAGGCGAGCACCGACGTGGACAACCTTGCCGAGCAGCGGGCGCTGGAGAAGGCCGGCTTCACCAGGGAGGGGGTGCTGCGCCGGGCCCAGTTCCGGGGCGGCGCCTTCCACGACCTGGTGCTGTTCAGCCGGGTGCGTGGGGAGTGAGCCGCCTGCGTCAGCGGGCTCCGGCGTCGAGCTTGGCCTCGATGCGGCGCAGGCGCTTGAGTATCTCGCCGAGGTGGTCGTGCGGCTCCACGGTCAGGGCGCCGTTGGGCTCGAGCGCGACGAGGTCCGTGGCCCGGAGGTCGTGCACGCCCTGGGTCCGCACCGCCGCCATCAGCTCCTCGTCGGTGATGAGCTCCTTGCGCATCTCCTGCTCTCGCAGCTTGCCGTTTTCGACCAGGATGGTCGGGGAGCCCTGCACGAGCCTGGTGAGCCGGGGTCTGCCGTAGGTGGTCCGGACGACGAGACGGTTGGCGACGAGCAGCACGACGGCGCCCAGCAGGCCGCCGGCGAGCGAGTTGTCCGGCCCGATGATGGCGTTCTGCACGGTGTTGGAGAGCAGTAGGAGCACGACGAAGTCGAACGGGTTGAGCTGGGCGACCTCCCGCTTGCCGGCCACGCGGAGGGCGAACACGAGGAACAGGTAGACGGCGACCGAGCGGATGACCTTCTCGAGCACCGGTACGGGGATGGAGAGCAGATCGTGGATCACGAGCGGCTCCTGCCGGGAGCGGTGGCCGCGGGCGGCCCTGACGGCCACCATTCTCCGTGGTGTCAGCAAACAACGTAACCACCTCTGGCAGGGCTGTGGACGGGACGCCGACCGTCACAGGGCCGGGTCACACTTGGGTGAACGGCGACGGTGAACGGCGACGGTGACGGCGACGAGCGGCGCCGACGGCACCGGAGGAGCCAACGGTGAGAGGGATGATGGACGGGAACCGGCCTAGGCAGGCCACCAGAAGTCCTGCGCGTAACCCGGGCCAGCGACCAGGGCCTTCCCGTCAAGTTACGGACAGGACCTCTGAGCAGGTGCCTGGGAGCACCGGATGAGGGGGACGGCGGACTGGGTCCAGCAGGGGACCGTTCGGGCCGAGCTGGAGGCGGCCGAGGCTGCCGAGCTGGCGCCCTGGGCGGCCCGTGCGGCCGAGTCGGCCGGCCGCGGCCAGCCCGAGCCGGAGGACCCGGTGCGCACCTGCTGGATGCGCGACCTGGACCGGATCATCTTCTCCCGGGCGATGATGCGGGCTCACGGCAAGACCCAGTCGTTCATCCCGGCCTTCTCCGAGGGGCCGGCCGCGGGCAGGCAGGGCGGCCCCTACATCGGCGACCACTACGTCACCCGCGCCACCCACATGCAGCACACGGCCCGGATCGCGGCCACCATCGCCCAGGCCCTGACGCTCAACGTGCCGCTCGCCACCGCCATCGCCACCGGGCACGACCTCGGGCACTCCTGCTTCGGCCACGGCGGCGAGGCCGCGCTCCAGGCGGTCGCGCCCAACGGCTTCGACCACGCCCAACAGGGCGCGCGCCTGCTCACCCTGCTCGAGCCGCGCAACCTGACCGCCGAGGTGCTCGACGGCATCGCCAGGCACTCGTGGAAGCACGAGCCCCCGGCCACCCTCGAGGGGACGTGCGCCCGCGTGGCCGACCGCATCGCCTACCTCACCGCCGACCTCACCGACGCGCTCCGGGCCGGCGTGCTGACCGCCGTCGACGAGGTCCCCCCGGCCGCCCGCCAAGCCCTCGGCGAGACCACCTCCGACATGGTCGGGACCCTGGTCGAGGACGTGATCCGCCACTCCCGGGGCCGGCCCCACGTCGTCCAGGGCGACGGCTGCGCCGAGGCCATGGCCACCCTCCGGACGTTCATGTTCGACCGCGTCTACCTCCGGCCCGAGGCCGCGCGCCAGACCCAGCGGGCCAGTCGGCTGCTCACCGACCTGTACGGCCACTACCTCGAGCACCCCGACGCGATGCCGATGGGGGCGAGCCTCGCCACCGACCCGGTCGAGCAGCAGGCGGTGGACGCCATCGCGGGCATGACCGACCGCTACGCCCTGGCCGCCTGGAACGCCGCCTTCGCGCCCAGGGCCGACTGAGCTATCGTCAGGCGACGACGCACGGCGATGCCAGGAGGCGCGCCATGGACCTCGAGCCCCGCGGCAAGCAGCCGCCGAAGATACGCGCCTCTGATGCCGAGCGGGAGCGTACGGTGGCCCGGCTGCGGCACCACCACGCCGACGGCCGTCTCGACCTGGAGGAGTTCGAGCAGCGCGTCGGGCAGGCGTACGCCGCCAGGACCGTCGACGAGCTCGACCACCTGATGCGGGACCTGCCCGCGGAGGTGGCGCCCGAGCCAGCCCCGGCGGCCAGACCGGCGCCGGCGGGCCAGCCGGCCCCAGCGGGCACGCCCTCGTCAAGAAGGCGCGGCTTCTACCGTGCCCTCGTCTCGTACCTGGCGGTGATGGCGCTGCTCGTCGTCATCTGGGCGGCAAGCGGCGGAGGCTACTTCTGGCCGGTCTGGCCGATGATCGGCTGGGGGTTCGCGGTCGTGTGGCACGGGATCAGCACGTTCCTCAGCGACGGCAGGCCCGACCACCGGCCCGACAAGGGGCGCCGATAGCCCGGCAGCGACGGCAGGCCCGACCACGAGCCCGACAAGGGGGCGGGCGCCGGTAGCCCTGGTCGCCGTGGTGCCGCCTCGCGCGCCGCGCTTCGCCAGTGTCGTGGTGCCGCCTTGAGAACCTGGTCGAGGCCGGGGACCGGACGGGCGGGAAGGCCGTAGCCGGGCGGTGAGACCACTCGTCCACACCGGCTTCCGTATCGAACGTATGTTCGAGTACACTGCGGGGAAGGCGTCCTGCGGGCGGGGGAGCGCACGGCGGCGGTCACCGTCAGGCTGCCTTTCCCGCAGGAGGTCTCGGTTCGGCGGAACGGTGCGTACAATGCCGGAGAGCCCTTCAGCGGGTCCTTCCCCCATCGCCGTTTCGCTCGGGCTCGGGCCGTCGCAGCGGCCCTCGGCGTGTGGGACGGATAGGGGTGAAGGACCGTGGCTGGCCGCATCCGTGACGAGTCGATCGCGGAGATCCGCGAGGCGACCGACATCATCGCCCTCGTCGGCGAGTACGTGACCCTCCGGCCCGCGGGCGCCACCCGCATGAAGGGCCTGTGCCCCTTCCACCAGGAGAAGACCCCCTCCTTCACGGTGAACGCCACGACGCGTGCCTACCACTGTTTCGGTTGCCAGGTACACGGGGACGCCATCGACTTCCTGATGAAGCAGGACACGCTGTCGTTCACCGAGGCGATCGAGCGCCTGGCCCAGCGGGCCGGCATCGAGCTCCGCTATGAGGGGCGCTCGGCCGGGGAGCGGGGGAGCCTGGGCAAGAAGAGCCGGCTGGTGGCCGCCCACGCCGAGGCGGTGGCGTTCTACCACCGGCTGCTGGTGGAGTCGCCCGACGGCCGGGAGGCACGCACCTACCTGTCCTCCCGGGGCTACGACCGGGCCACCGCCGAGCGGTTCCGGCTCGGCTGGGCGCCGGCCAACGCCTGGGAGGCCCTCGTCGGTCACTTGCGTGGCAAGGGGTTCCGCCCCGAGGAGCTGACCGAGGCGGGGCTGGCCCGGACCGGCGCCCGGGGGCTGCGCGACGCCTTCCACGCCCGGGTGCTGTTCCCCATCTTCGACGTCGGCGGCGACCCGGTCGCCTTCGGCGGCCGCATCCTCGACGACCCAGGCGACAGCAAGGCCAAGGCCCCGAAGTACCTGAACACCGCCGAGACTCCGATCTGGCAGAAGGGCAGGGCCCTGTACGCGCTCCACCTGGCCAAGCTGCCGATCGTGCAGGCCGGCTTCGCGGTCGTGGTCGAGGGCTACACCGACGTGATCTCCCTCCACCTGGCCGGGGTGTCCCAGGCCGTGGCCACCTGCGGCACGGCCCTCCGGGGCGACCATTTCCGCCTGCTCAACCGCTTCACCAACAAGGTCGTGCTCGCCTTCGACGCCGACACGGCAGGCGCCAAGGCCGCCGAGCGTGGCATCGGCGAGCTGGTGGCCACACCCGAGGCGTCGCTCTCCGCCCACGTGCTCACCATGCCGTCCGGCCTCGACCCGGCCGACTTCGTCACCCGCCACGGCGGGGACGCGTTCCGCGAGCTGGTCGCCGAGGCGCAGCCGCTGGTGCGCTGGTGGCTCGACTGGAAGCTGGCCCACTTCGACCTGCGCCACCCCGAGGGCAAGGTGCGGGCCGCCCGCGAGCTGGTCCCGCTGCTGCGCAGCGTGCCCGACACCCTGCAGCGCACCGAGTACGCCCGCTCGGTGGTCCAGGCCCTGCACCTGGACGAGCGCGAGTACCTGGGCATGGTCGCCGGCCGCGAGCCGGCCCGCGAGCAGGGGGTGGCCAGAGCGGCCCCGCGCTCCCGCAGCCCACAGGCCAAGGTGGAGTGCGAGGCGCTCAAGTTCGCCCTGCAGTACCCGGAGTGGACCGTCGACGCGGCCGGCCACTGGGCCGAGGACTGGTTCACCACCCCGGCCACGAGCGCCTCGTTCGTCGCCCTGGCCAAGGCGGGCGGCCCCGGCGCGCCGCTCGAGGCCGTGCTCGAGCAGGCCGCCAACGAGAAGGAGCGCGGCTTCCTGCGCGGTCTGGCAGTGGAAGCATTCGCGGCCGAGGAGAAGCGCGAGTACGCTGAAGAGGTGTTTCGTCGGCTCGAAGAGTTCCGCCTGACCCGCGGAATCGACGAGCTCAAGGGAACCCTGCAGCGTATGAACCCGGTGGAGCGGCCGGACGAGTACACTCAACGATTCGAAGAGCTCATCAGCCTCGAGGCCCGACGGCGAGCCCTGCGGGAGCCGCGGCCCGGAGGCTAGGGGTCCCTCCCCGAGCGCACCTGGCAGCGTCCCCGCGTCGTTCGGTACGACACGAGAGGTACTTGACCCTATGGCCATGGCCAAGGAAGCCCAGATCGACGAGGTACGCGACCTCGTCGTCAAGGGGAAGGAGCGCGGCTTCATCACCACCGAAGAGGTGATCGAGGCGCTGGCTCCCGTCGACCTGTCGGCTGAGCAGATCGACAACGTCTACCAGGTCCTCGCCGACGAGAACATCGAGGTCGTCGAGATGGTCGACGAGCTCGACGCCGAGGAGTTCGCGCGCGAGGCCCGCTCGGCCCGCGACGACGACCTCGCCCTCAAGGCGCCGACCAACGACCCGGTCCGCATGTACCTCAAGGAGATCGGCAAGGTCCCGCTCCTGACCGCGGAGCAGGAGGTCATCCTGGCCAAGGCCATCGAGGAGGGCGAGGCGGCCACCGCCGAGCTCGACAAGGCCTTGAACGGGGCCAAGAAGCCCAGCTCGACCCGGCTGCGGGAGCTGCAGCGCACCGAGCGCCAGGGCCAGCTCGCCAAGAAGAAGCTCATCGAGGCCAACCTGCGCCTGGTCGTGTCGATCGCCAAGCGCTACGTGGGCCGTGGGATGCTCTTCCTGGACCTGATCCAGGAAGGCAACCTTGGGCTCATCCGCGCGGTCGAGAAGTTCGACTACACCAAGGGCTACAAGTTCTCGACCTACGCCACCTGGTGGATCCGGCAGGCGATCACCCGGGCCATCGCCGACCAGGCCCGCACCATCCGCATCCCAGTGCACATGGTCGAGACCATCAACAAGCTGATCCGCATCCAGCGCCAGCTCCTGCAGGACCTCGGCCGGGAGCCGACCCCTGAGGAGATCGGCCGGGAGATGGAGTTCACCCCCGAGAAGGTCCGCGAGATCCTGAAGGTCAGCCAGGAGCCGGTCAGCCTCGAGACCCCGATCGGCGAGGAGGAGGACTCCCACCTCGGCGACTTCATCGAGGACTCCGACGCGGTGGTCCCGGTCGACGCCGCCAGCTTCATCCTGCTCCAGGAGCAGCTCGACTCGGTCCTGCACACCCTGTCGGAGCGCGAGAAGAAGGTCATCCAGCTCCGCTTCGGCCTGACCGACGGCCACCCCCGCACCCTCGAGGAGGTCGGGCGCGAGTTCGGCGTCACCCGCGAGCGCATCCGCCAGATCGAGTCGAAGACGCTGTCCAAGCTCCGCCACCCCTCGCGGAGCCAGAAGCTGCGCGACTACCTGGAATGAGACGGGGCCGGTCCTGGCCGCTAAATCCCCTTTCTACCTGCGGAAACACTGGCGGCCGGGACTGAGCTTGCCATAGCGTAGCGTTCTCAGTCAAGATATCGGGCATGCCGAAGCGCCCGCCGCCCCCGCTCGACCTGGCCGCCCTGCTCGACTCGTGGCGGACCCACCTCGAGGCCGAGCGCAAGGCCCCGGGGACGGTGCGCCTGTACACCACGGGGGTGCGCCTGTACCTCGCCTGGTCCGAAACCGTTGGTCCGGACCAACGGTTGGACCGGGCGGGGGTGGCCGCGTTCATCGCCCACCTGCTCGAGGCGGGCGCCGAGGCGGCGACCGCGCGCACCCGCCACCTCGCCCTGCGCCGCTTCGCCGCGTGGCTGGTCGACGAGGGCGAGCTTGCCGCCGACCCGCTCGCCGGCCTCAAGCCGCCGAAGCTCGACGACAAGGTCATCCCGTCTCTCTCGGCCGCGCAGCTGCGCGCGCTCGTCGCCGCGTGCCAGGGCCCGGGGATGCGCGACCGCCGCGACGAGGCCCTCGTCCGCCTGCTCGCCGAGACGGGCCTACGGGCCGGCGAGGCGGTCGCGCTCACCGTCGATGACGTGAACGTGCGCGGCGGGGTTGTGGTCGTGCGCCGCGGCAAGGGCGGCAAGGGCCGCGTGGTCCCGTTCGGCCCGCAGACCGCCCGCGCGCTGGACCGGTACCTGCGGGCCCGCCGGTCCCACCGGCTCGCCGCCACCCCGGCGCTGTGGCTGGGCGACCGCGGCCGGGCGTTCGCCTACGACGCGCTGCACGCCACCCTGGGCTACCGCGCCGAGCTGGCCGGCTTGAAGGGGTTCCACCCCCACGTGCTCAGGCACACCGCGGCGTCGCGCTGGCTGGCCGCGGGCGGCAGCGAGGGCGGGCTGATGGCCGTGGCCGGCTGGCAGCGCCGCGACATGCTCGACCGCTACGTCGCCGCGACCCGCGCCGAGCTGGCCGCCGGCGAGGCCCGCGGGCTCGGGCTCGGCGACCTCTAGAGAAGCCGACGGAACGCTTCGGCCGTCAAGTCCGCCTGCCGAAGGACTGCCTTGAGTGTGCCGACGTCAAGCTCGCTGTGCAGCGGGACGACGGTTATCCGCCGCGGCGAGGCATGCCGCAGCTTCACGTGGCTGCCACGCTGGCTGACCTGCTCGAAGCCTGCCCGCTTCAGGGCGCGGACGACCGCGGCGCCCGAGACGACCGGCAGGGCGCCCGTCACGCCGGGACCGACACCTCGACGGGGACGGCGACCGGGACCGGCTCGTCCTCGAAGTACAGCTCCAGCGCCTCTTTGAGGTTGGCGAGGGCGTCGCCGGGGGTCTTGCCCTGGCTGACCACGTCGGCCTCGAGGCACTGGGCGACGAACCAGCCGCTCTCGCCTCGGCTGACGGTGGCGTGCAGTGTCACGACGTGTTCGCTCATGCCTTGAGCGTAGCGCTCAGAGACGAGAAAGGCGAGACCCTGGGGACCGGCTCTAGCCGACGTCGACCCCGGCGACCACGTCCCGCCGGCCCGCCCAGTTGGCGGCCCGGCACGCCCGCCATAGGTCCTCAACCGGGATGCTCCAGGGATGCCCGCGCTTGCAGCGGCAGTGCAGGACCTCGTCGGGGCCGAGGTAGTTCGTGGCCCCGCCGACCCATATCTTGAAAACGCTGACCGAAGGCCGGGCAGGGGCGTCGAGTGAGATAGCCATGTTCCCCCACCCCAAGAGCGGGACGAGTTCAGTGAGGATGCGCCGGTTCGGGCAGTGCCCGCAGACCAGCGCGACTGGTTCGTACCTGGACATGTGCGCTACGCTACCGCACAACAAACCCGGTGTTCACGACCCCCGGCCCCGAGGGCACGGCCGACGGAATCCCTCATGCCAGCGCTACGGCGCGGGCGTGAGAGGTAGTTCCCGAAGTGCCCCTGACGCCCCAGCAACGCTCTCTTCGCGCCCGGGCCGCGGCCCACACCCAGTGGGCGAAGACCGAAGACCGCACCGCGCGGCTGGCCCGCGCCCGTGCCGTGTTCAACTCGAGGTTCGAGGCCGAGGTCGACCCTGACGGCCGCCTGGACCCCGCCGAGCGGGCCCGCCGCGCCGAGCACGCCCGCAAGGCGTACTTCGCCAAGCTGGCGCTCAAGTCGAGCCGGGCCCGCGCTGCCCGCCAGAAGGGCGGTGACGATGCGGCCACCGCCTGACAAGCGAAGGCGCCCGGCTCGGCAACCGGGCGCCCCCAAGGTCTCGCCGCGACGCTCGACCACCGCCATCCTACCCGACGGCGCCGACGTCTGGGGCGAGTGCGCCGGCGGCTGCGGCCCCGCCCTGCTCGTGCAGGGCTCGCGCTGGTGCTGGCCGTGCACCTACGGCGACGGGCGGGCGCCGTGACCGCCCCGGCGGACCCCCGGCACATCGGCGAGCTGCTGGGCGACTGGCTCGCCATCCGGATGGACGAGGTCGACGCCCTGGCCGACGAGGCCCGCGCGAAGGTCGCCGCCATCCCGGACCAGCGGGCCTGCTGGTCGGTCGTCGGCGAGCTGCTCCTGCGCGTGGCCGTGCTCGAGCAGGACGTCGCCGCGCTCAAGAAGGCGGCCAGGCGGTGAGCCTGTTCACCGGCCCGGACAACCTCGCCGTCATCCGCGCCGCCAGCGTCACCCCCGAGCGGGTCAAGTGGCTGTGGCCCGGCCGCATCCCGTTCGGCAAGCTCACCGTCACCGACGGCGACCCCGGCCTCGGCAAGTCCACCGTCATCCTGGACGTGAGCGCCCGGACCACGACCGCCTCGCCGATGCCCGACGGCCACCGGCCCGACACACCCAGGGGCGTGCTGCTGCTCTCGGCCGAGGACGGCGTCGCCGACACCATCGTCCCCCGCCTCACCGCCGCGGGCGCGAACCTCGAGCTGGTCACCATCATCGACCACGTCACCGACGACGACGGCCCCCGCCCGGTCGAGCTGCCCGCCGACATCGACCGCATCCAGACCTACACCGCGAGCCTGCTCTACGGCGACGACGACCAAGCATGGTCCACGCCCGGCCTGGTCGTGGTCGACCCGCTGATGGCCTTCCTCGCCGGCACCGTCAACGCCAACAGCGACCAGGACGTCCGCCGGGTCCTGTACCGCCTGAAGGTCATGGCCGAAGAGACCGGCTGCGCCGTCGTCGCCATCCGCCACCTGAACAAGCGCGACGGCGGCAACCCGCTGTACCGCGGCGGCGGGTCCATCGGCATCATCGGCGCGGCCCGGGCCGGCCTGCTCGTGGGCGTCGACCCTGACGACGACGGCCGCCGCATCCTCGCGGTGAGCAAGTCGAACCTCGCCGCCAAGCCGACCAGCCTGGCCTACCGGCTGGTTGGCGACGGCCGTCTCGGCGTCGCCAAGGTCGTGTGGGACGGCGCCACCGAGCACACCGCCGAGGACCTGCTCGGCCGCCCGGCCGAGCGCCCGGCGCCGAAGCTCGAGGCCGCCGAGGCGTTCCTCGAGAAGGCGCTCGCCACCGAGGCGCGGCCGGTCACCTGGCTGCAGAAGGTCGCCAAAGACAGGCGCCTCTCTTGGCGCACCGTCCAGACCGCGAAAGAGGCGCTCGAGGTCATCGCCTGGCGCAAGGGCGAGGAAGGCCGCAAGGGCGGCGGCGCCTGGTGGTGGCGGCTGCCCGCCGGCCAACTCTCGATTAAGGACGCAACCACCTCTGTATCACCGGATTGCGGTCTAAATCCCGACCCTGAATCCGCAGGTCAGGGCACCGATTCCGAGGTCCCTGCGGTTAAGGACGCAACAACGCGAGAAGAGGAAGGCGCGCGGTGAGGTTCGCCCGCTGCGACTACTGCGGCGCCATCTTCCCGGCGGCCCGGGTGTTCCTGTGCTGGGTGCACGTCGAGACCCTGGACAACGGCCGCGAGGTCTGCACCACCGGCATCTTCTGTAGCGAGCCGTGCGGCGAGTGGTCCGCCTCCCGCGCCGGGACGTCACGAGGATGATGAGGCCACACGACGAAAGGAACCGGCCATGACCCGGCACTGCGAAGTCTGCGGCGAGGTCCTCACCGCGGTCCGGCCGCACGCGCGGTACTGCTCGCCGCGCTGCCGACAGACCGCGTCAAGGGGGGGCCGACGAAATGTCCGTTTACAAACCCGCAGGTCAGAGGCCATGTCCAACTCGACCGAGTCTGCAAACCCGCAGGTCAGCCACGTGCAAAGTGTGACACCCTCGGCGGCCGGTACCCCCAGGTACCCCCGCAACCGTGACCGTGTGCCGCTGCCCGGAATGCCTGGACTGGGCCGCCGACCCGGCCGGCTGGCTTGACCGGGTCATCGCCCGCGCGGTCGCCGCAACCGGCCCCGACGACCCCAGGAAGGACCGTCCATGAGCGAGCCCATCCACGAGCGCCTCCTCCACCGCTACGTCGAGCGGGCCCTGCTCGCGCAGAACCCGCGCAAGCGGCCGGCGATGGCCCGCCTGGTCGCCGACCCCAGGACGCGGCGCATCGTCGCCGTGTTCGACGCCGACGACGACGGCCGGCCCGTCCCCGGCTCGCTCGCCTACCGGGTCGACCTGCTCGCCCGTGACGGCTGGGCGACGCTGGCCAGGATTCACTGGACGCTGCTCGGGCTCGAGTGGGCCGACGTCACCCGCGAACTGGACTCGACGCTGCGCCAGCACGCCGAGGGCACCTACCCCGGCGGCGAGCACGACCAGGGCCGCCCCGCCGGGCTGAACTAGACAGCCGGTGGCAACTGTCACCGGGTGACGGTTCGGCTTATCCTGGGTGCCACCGTTGCCTCGAGGAGCCGCCCGTGCCCACCCTGCTCGAACAACTGCGGGAGCGGCGCACGGCCGCCCGCACCGCCGCCGACGAAATCCTGACCCGCGCGCAGGCCGAGAGCCGGGACCTCACCAGCGAGGAGCTGGCCGAGTTCACCGGCCACGTCGGCACCGAGCGCGACGTCGAGGGCGAGCTCGACCGCCGCCGCGACGAGGAGCTCGCCGAGCTGCGCGCCGCGGCCGTCCGCCGGCCGGGCCCGGCCACCCCGCACGAGCCCGTGCTGACCCGCGAGCAGTCGGTCGCGGCGTGGTGCGAGCAGCGCGGCATGTCCGAGCCGCCCGCGGGCGACCGGCCGCCGTCGTTCGACCGCTACCTCCGCGGCATCGTCAGCGGCCAGTGGGACGGCGCCGAGCAGGAACGCGCCATGTCCGAGGGCACACTGACCGCCGGCGGGCACCTGGTCCCGACGCCCCTTTCGTCCCGGGTCATCGACTTGGCGAGAAACGCCATGCAGACCATGCGGGCCGGCGCCACCACCGTGCCGATGGCCGCGCAGACCTTGAAGCTCGCGCGGCTCACCGGCGAGGGCACGCCCGGCTGGAAGAGCGAGGGCGCGGCCGTCACCGCCACCGCCGACCTGACGTTCGACGCGGTCACGTTCACCGCCCGCACGCTCACCCGCGTGGTGACCCTGAGCGTCGAGCTGTTCGAGGACGCCGACCCGTCCAGCGAGGACGTCATCGCGCGCTCGTTCGCCGCGCAGGTCGCGCTCGAGCTGGACCGCGCCGCGCTGCGCGGCACCGGCACCGCGCCCGAGCCCCGCGGCGTGCTGAACCAGACGGGCGTAACCATCACCACGCATGGCGCCAACGGTGCGCTCATCACCAACTACGACTTCCACCTTGACGCCGTCGGCGCGGTGCGCAACGCCAACTTCGAGCCGAACGCGCAAATCCAGGCGCCCCGGACCGCCACGTCGCTGTCCAAGCTGAAGGAAGCCACGACCAGCGCCTACATGGCGCCACCCGCCGGCCTGGCCGCCATCCCGCGGCTGAACACCAAGCAGGTCCCCGTCACCCTGACGGTCGGCACGTCGACCGACTGCTCGGAAATCTACACGGCGGACTGGGCGAACCTGCTCATCGGCATCAGGACCAACTTCCAGCTCCTCTTCCTGCGCGAGCGCTACATCGCCGACACGCTCAGCTACGCCTTTTTGGCGTATTTGAGGGCTGATGTCCAAGTTGCGCAGCCCACGGCGTTCGTCGTGGACACCGGCGTCCGGACCTGAGCCGGCATGCCGTGGCAGTGGCCGTGGCGCCGGGTCGAGCAGCGCGAGCAGCTCACCCTCGAGCAGCTGCTGGCCGAGTCCAGAGAGCCGACGTGGGCGGGCGTCCCGGTCGGCGCCGACCAGGCGCTCAGGCTTTCGGCCGTGTGGGCGTGCGTGCGGCTGCTCGCCGACAGCGTGTCGACGCTGCCGCTGGACGTCTACCGCCGCGGCGAGCGCGCGCCGCTGCCGGCGCTGCCGCCGCTGCTCGCCCGCCCGTCGGCCGACGCCGACCTGACCGACTGGCTGTACATGGTGATGGCGTCGCTGCTCTTGCGCGGCAACGCCTATGGCGTCATCGCCGCCCGGTCGGGCGCGACGATGCTGCCCGCCCAGGTCGAGCTGGCCCATCCCGACCATATGGGCGTGACGCTGGACGACGAGCGCCGCGTGGTCTACCGGCTGGCCGGTGAGGAAATCCCGCGCGAGGACGTCTGGCACTGCCGCGCCTACCGGCTGCCCGCGGCACCGTACGGCCCGCCCGTCGGGCTCTCGCCAGTCGAGTACGCCCGCCAGACCATCGGGCTCGGCCTGGCCGCCGAGAAGTTCGGCGCGCAGTTCTTCGGCGACGGCAGCATGCCGAGCGGCGTCATCTACGCAGAGCGCCAGCTCAGCGCCGAGCAGGCCGGCGAAATCCAGGAGCGCTGGCTCGCCGCCCGCCGCAACAACCGCAAGCCGGCCGTCATCTCCGGCGCGAAGTTCGAGCCGCTCTCCATCAAGCCCGAAGAGAGCCAGTTCGTCGAAAGCCAGCGCTTGAACGTGGCCAGCATCGCCAGAATCTACGGCGTCCCGCCCGAGCTGATCGCGGGCGAGTCGGGCGGCAGCCTGACGTACGCGAGCGTCGAGCAGCGCGCGCTCGACTTCCTCACGTTCAGCGTGCGGCCGTGGCTGGTCCGGGTCGAGCGCGCGGTGTCGGCGCTGCTGCCCCGCACCCAGGTCGCCCGGTTCAACGCCGGCGGGCTGGTGCGGACGTCGCTGAAAGAGCGCTACGAGGCGCACGAAACCGGTATCCGCGCCGGGTTCCTGCTGCCCAACGAGGCGCGCGACCTGGAAGACATGGCGCCCCTGCCCGCGCCGACCCCCGGGGGTGCCGTCGCATGACCGCGCTGGAAGTCCGCTCGTTCGCCGCCGGACTCGAGCTGCGCGCCGACGGCGACGGCCGCACGCTCGAGGGGACCATCGTCCCCTACGGCCAGGAGGCCCGCATCGGCCCGCGCACCGTCGAGGTGTTCCACGCGGGCGCGTTCGCGGGCACCGACCCGGCGGGCCTGCCGCTGCTCGCGCTGCACGACCGCCAAGAGCTGCCCATCGGCCGGGCCGTCGAGCTGCGCGACGAGCCCGGCCGCTGGTTCGGCGCGTTCCGCGTCGGCGACCCGCCTCGGCGACGAGGTCCTCGAGCTGGTCCGCGACGGCGCGCTCACCGGCCTCTCGGTCGGGTTCATGGCCGTGCCCGGCGGCGACCGCTGGACGGCCGACCGCTCCCGGGTCGAGCGCGTCCGGGCCCTGGCCCACCACGTCAGCGTGGTCCCCTTCCCTGCCTACGCCGACGCCCGCATCGCCGCCGTGCGTGGCGAGATGCATCCTGCCACCCCGCTGCTCACCCTCGCCCGCCGGTGGCGGTAGTGGGCAGCAAGGCGCACATCCCCTACGGCGTGACGCGCCGGGGCCGGTGCATCGGCTGCTACCGACGCACCGTCCGCGGCCAGCGCTGCGACGACTGTGAGCGGCTGGCCCGCATCCGCGCCGCCACGCGCAGGCGCAGGCGGTGAGCGCCGACCGCCCCACCGGGCGGCCGTGGCGCAGGCTGCGCCACGCCGTGCTCGCCGCGTCCGACGTCTGCGTCCTGTGCGGCCACCCCGGCTCGGGCGACGTCCACCACCTGCTCGCCCGCTCGCTCGGCGGCGACCTGCTCGACCCCGCCAACGTCGGCCCCGCCCACGGCGCGCTGTCCCCCTGCCCCTGGTGCAAGACCGCCTGCAACCAGTCCGCCGGGGTGACCGGCCACGCCACCCCGCGGCGCGGCGAGCCCGTACCCGTCTACACGCGCGACTGGTGAACGCGCGGAATCTTGACCACGCACGACCGGGCGCCCCCGCGCCCCTCGCCCGGTGTGTGTGTCCGACCCGGTGCGCCACCCCGCGGGACCCGGCCCGGGCGACCCTCGGCGGCCAGGTCGCCGACGTGGCCGAGGCCCTGGGGACGCCGCTCATGGCCTGGCAGCGGCAGGTGGCCGACACCGCGCTCGAGGTCGACCCTGAGACGGGCCGGCTGGCCTACCGAGAGGTTGGCCTGACGGTCCCCAGGCAGCAGGGCAAGACGACCCTCGAGCTGGCGGTGCTGGTGCACCGGGCGCGGCACTGGGCGCGCAGCCGGATGCTCTACAGCGCACAGACCCGGCTGCACGCGCACAAGAAGTGGGAGGACGAGCACGTCGCCACCTTGGCGCGGTCGCCCTACGCGGGCGAGTTCACGGTGCGCTACCAGCGCGGCGACGAGGCCGTCCGCTGGCGCAACGGCAGCCTGCACGGCATCACCGCGCCCGGCGAGAAGTCGGGGCACTCGGAAGTGCTCGACCTGATGGTGGCCGACGAGGCGTGGGCGCTTGAGGACGCCAGGCTCGAGCAGGGCGTGTCGCCGACGATGGTGACCCGCCCCGAGCCGCAGCTCTGGGTCGTGAGCACGGCGGGCACGGCCAAGAGCGCGTATCTGCGCGCCAAGGTCGACCGCGGCCGGGCCCGGACCTTGTCCGGCGCTGGACAAGGTTCGGTCGCCTACTTCGAGTGGTCGGCCGACCCTGTTGCGGACCCGGCGGACCCGGCGACGTGGCGGTCGTGCATGCCGGCGCTGGGCGTCACCATCGACGAGGCGGTCATCGCCGCCGAGCTCGAGCGGCTCGACCTGGCCGACTTCTGCCGCGCCTACCTGAACCTGTGGCCCGGGGACGTGCCGAGCGGCTGGCACGTCCTGGCCGAGGCGGTGTGGCGGGCGCTGGCCGCGCCCGACGGCGAGGGCATGGTCGGCCCGGTCGCGTTCGCCGCCGACACCACCCCCGAGCGGTCCTGGTCGTCGGTCGCCGCGGCCGGCCGGCGCGCGGACGGCAAGGCCCACGTCGAGGTCGTCGCCCACGACCGCGGCACCGCCTGGGTGGTGCCCAGGCTGCTCGGGCTGGCCGAGCGCTGGCGTCCCTGCGCCGTGGTCGTCGACGCCACCGGCCCGGCAGGGTCGCTCATCGCGCCGCTGGAGGCCGCCGGCGTCGAGGTCGTCCGTCCGTCGGCCGGGGACGCGGCCAGGGCGTGCGGCGCGCTGTACGACGCCGCCACCGACGGCAGCCTGCGGTACGCGCCGCATCCGGCGCTGGACGCCGCCGTGGCGGGCGCCGAGCGCCGCCAGCTCGGGGACGCGTGGGCGTGGTCGCGGCGCGCGTCGTCGGTGGTCATCTCGCCGCTGGTGGCGTGCACGCTGGCGAGCTGGGGCCACGCCACGCGGGCGCACCTGGCCCCGGCCATGCCGTCCATCTATGTGTGAGGGGCCTGTGCAGGATTGACAGGCACGCGGCAACAGGCTGAGAGTGACAAGCCGAACGTGCAAGGGAACGGCCCCGAGCGACTTGGACCCGCTCGGGGCCGTTCTGCGCGCTCAGACCGGGGACCGGGGTAACCGGGTCCTTGCGCGCATCCCCCCCGCGGGCAGGATGCATCCTGCCCGCACTGGGCGCCTACCTGCGCTCGCCGCATTCCGCGGTACAGCGGCCAGCCGGCCGCGGTACGCCAAAACGCCCACCGCGCGGTGGGCGTTTCGGCGTCGGTGGGCTACCGGGCTACGGCCGCCCGCCCAGCTCGTCGGCCCAGCTGACAAGGCCGTCGGCGCCGTGCTCGACGGTGGGCGGCACCGGCAGGCGCAGGGCGCGCGCTTCGGTGACGCAGCGGCGGGTGATGCGCGCGGCGCGGGTGACGTCCAGCACGAACAGGCGCATGCGCATCGCACCGTCCGGGTCGCCGCCCGTCCAGCGGCTCACCGGGCCGCCCGCCATGCCGCGAAAGCGACGCCCGCCCAGAAGCAGACGACCACGAGCAGGGCGAGCAGGCAGGCGCGCCATGGCGGGCGGCTCACGAAAACCGCCGAGGCTCGGCGGTTTTCGATGGCCGCACCTGCTCGAACTGGCGGTCCTGCAGCCACTCGCGCGCCTCGGCCACGGCCCTGGCGGCATCCGGCGCGTCGGCGGCCAGCGCGGCGCCCGCGCGGACCAGCAGTTGCGCGAGCGCGGCGACCTCGTCCGGGGTG
>DASYUT010000346.1 GCA_036000965.1 Actinomycetes bacterium | reverse complement strand
ATGTGCCGGCGGGGTTGGAGGCGGTGGTGCTCAAGGCGATGGCCAAGCAGCCCGGGCAGCGCTACCAGACCGCGGCCGAGCTGCGCCAGGACCTGGAGCGGTTCCTGGCCGGCCGCGGCGTCCTCGCCACCCCCACACCGGCGGAGCAGCCCACCGAGGCGATCGGCCGCGCGGCGGCTACCGGCGCGGCCCAGACCGCGATGCTCGGCGACCCCGTGCCCGGCCCGGTCGAGCGCTACGCCGACCCCTACGACGACCTGGGGGAGCGCCCGAGATCCTCGATCGGCTGGCTGGTGCTCGTCGTGCTCGCCATCGCGCTCGCCGTCCTCGTCGGGTACCTGGTGATGAGCAGGCTCACCGACACCGGCGCCGGCACCACCGAAACGACCGGAGCGCCGGCGACCACGGCCGCGCCCACCACGCAGACCGCGCCGGCGACCACGGCCGCGCCGACTACCACCAAGGCGACGACCACCACCAGCCGAGCGACGACCACCACCAAGGCGACGACCACCACCAGCGTGACCTCGACGACGCTCGGCAGCAGCACCACCGGGGCGACGGCCTCGACCGCCGGGGGCGGGTAGGAGGCCCCGCCGGGGCCCCGGACCCGCGTGGCGGCCCGGCCCGGTAGGGGCCGGTCAGGCGGCCGTGCGGGCCGTCCGCAGGGTGCCGAGCCAGTTGGCGAGCAGGTGGTGGCCGTGCTCGGTCAGCACCGACTCGGGGTGGAACTGCACCCCCTCGACCGGATGGCGCCGGTGGCGCAGGCCCATCACCAGCCCCGCGCCGGTCTCGGCAGTGACCTCCAGGTCGGCGGGCAGGCCGTCGCGCTCCACCACCAGGGAGTGGTAGCGCGTGGCCGCGAACGGGCGGGGGAGCCCGGCCAGCACCCCGGCGCCGTCGTGGAGCATCTGCGAGGTCTTGCCGTGGACCAGCTCGGGGGCACGAACCACCTGGCCGCCGTAGGCGTGCCCGATCACCTGCAGCCCCAGGCAGACCCCGAGGACCGGCAGGCTCGACCCCAGCTCGCGCACCACGTCCAGCGACAGCCGGGCGTCGCGCGGGTGGCCGGGGCCGGGGGAGATCAGCACCCCGTCGGCGCCGAGGGCGCGCACGCCGGCTGGCGTGCCCGCGTCGTTGCGCCACACGACCGTGTCCGCCCCCAGCTCGCCCAGGTACTGGACGAGGTTGTAGACGAACGAGTCGTAGTTGTCGATGACGAGGACGGTGAGCCCCTGCCCCACCCCCTCGAACCCGGCCGGCGTGGGCGCCGGCGTCACTGACCGCCCGCCTTGCCGAGTTCCGCCTCGGGCGCGGCCGGGCTGGGCTGGGTCTCCTCCTGGGTCTCCGGCTGGGTCTCCTCCTCGGCCGCCGCCCTGGCCCGCTCCTCCTCGACCAGGGCGCGGCGGAGCACCTTGCCGATCAGCGTCTTGGGCAGCTCGTCGCGGAGCTCGACCGTGCGGGGCACCTTGTAGGCGGCAAGCCGGTCCTTGGCGAACGCCCGGATGTCGTCCGGGGTGGCCTGCTCGCCCTCGCGCAGGACCACCCATGCCTTGACCGTCTCCCCGCGGTAGGGGTCGGGCACCCCGGCCACGCAGGCCTCGGCGACCTTGGGGTGCTCGTAGAGCACCTCCTCGACCTCACGCGGGTAGACGTTGTAGCCGCCCGCGATGATGAGGTCCTTCTTGCGGTCGACGATGGAGAAGTAGCCCTCGTCGTCCATCACCGCCATGTCGCCCGTGAGCAGCCAGCCGCCCTGGAGCACCTGAGCGGAGTCGTCAGGCCGGTTCCAGTAGCCGCGCATCACCTGGGGACCGCGGATGGCCAGCTCGCCTGACTCGCCGGTGGGCAGGGCACGGCTCGGGTCGGACGGGTCGACGACCCGGGCCTCGGTGTCGGGTAGGGGCATGCCGACCGTGCCCGCCTTGCGCTTGCCGTAGACCGGGTTGGCCAGCGCCACCGGGGAGCTCTCGGACAGGCCGTAGCCCTCGACGAGCCGGCCGCCCGAGTAGCGCTCGAAGCGTTCGGCAACTTCCAGCGGCAGCGGGGCCGCGCCCGACAGGCACGCCTTGATGCTCGACAGGTCGTGGCCGCCCTTGGCCACGGCGTTGTTGATCGCCACGTACATGGTGGGCACGCCGGGGAAGAGGCTGGGCCGGTACTTGTCGACCGCCGCGAGCACGTGGTCGAGGTCGAACCTGGGCAGGAGCACCAGGGCAGCGCCGATCCGCACCGCCAGGAGCAGGCAGACCGTGAGCCCGTAGACGTGGAAGAAGGGCAGCACCGCCATCATGACCTCGCGGCCCGGGTCCGCGTCGGGAAACCAGGCCCGCACCTGCTCGACATTGGCCCGCAGGTTGCCGTGGCTGAGCATCACGCCCTTGGACAGGCCGGTGGTGCCGCCGGTGTACTGCAGGAGCGCGAGGTCGGTGGCCGGGTCGACCTCGGCCTCGGACGGCTTGGTCTGTGACCCGGAGAGCAGGTCGCGCCAGCGCCGCACCGGCTCGTCCCGGCCGATCGCCGTGCTCGCCGCCTTGCCCTTCTTGGTGTAGGGGGCGAGCGCGCGCTTGACCGCTGGCAGCTCGTCGAGCAAGGAGGTGACGACCACCTCGCGGATCGAGGGGGCCTGCGCCCGCACCGATTTGACCCGCTCGTACACCAGGTCGAGGCAGACCACCACCTCGACCTCGGCGTCGCTGAGCTGGTGGCCGAGCTCGCGCTCGGTGTACAGGGGGTTGTTCTGCACCACCACCGCGCCCAGCCGCAGCGCGCCGAAGAAGGCGATCACAGCCTGGGGGCAGTTGGGCAGGACGAGGCCGACCCTGGTGCCCTTGGTCACCCCGAGGCCGGCCAGCGCCCCCGCGAACCGCCACGCCTGGTCGGCCAGCTGCGCGTAGGAGACGGTCCGGCCCTCGAAGTGGACGGCCGGCGCGTTCGAGAAGTCGCGGGCGGCGTCGGCGAGCAGGCGCGCCAGGTTGGTCGACGGCACCTCGACGTGCTCGGGCACGCCGGGAGGGTAGCTGTCGAGCCAGGGTGTGGTGACGTCGGCCATTCCCGTTCCCTCCAGATCCGCCCAAGGACTGTCGCCATGCGCCGAGCCGAGCGGGGAGACGGATCCTTCCCCGCCCGGCAGTATCCGTTCCCGCGTGCCCTCGCGACAATCTCCGGGTCCGCTGTCACGATCAGAAGTTCTCCGGCAGCACTCCCTCGAGCCAGGGGAAGACGTACAGCCAGCAGACGACCGCGAACAGCACGATCCAGGCCAGGACGGCCATGCGCAGGGGCCACCGCCTCCGCACTCGCGAGTCGCGCGGGCGCACCCGCCGCCCATCGGGCCTGCTCGCAGGCGAAGAGCGGGACCTGCCCTCGAGCTGGCGCGTTCGCCGCCCCTCGATGGTGGTGCCTGCCTCCGGGCGGTCGGCCGCCCGGAGGCCCTCCGGTGGGCGCATGCCCCGCCCCGGCGACGTGAGCGCCTGGTCCTCTCGATCGACCGGCCAGAGCCAGTCCTCGTCCCCGACCGTGCCGGCCCGCTCCCCGGACTCCCAGGCCCGCGTGGCCGGGTCGGCCGCGGCCGACCCGGGATCGGGGCGGTCCCAGCTCGGCCCTGCCGGCTCGAGCGCGCGGCCCGGGGCGGGTCCGAACGAGACCACCGGCTCGTCGGTGAACTGGTCGACCCCGGTGCGGTCGTCCTCCTCCGGCCACGACGGCTCGAGGTTCCAGCTCTGGGTCGTGGCCTGCTCTACGAGCCGTCTGGCATCGACCTGCGCAGCCTCGAGGGTCGCGTCCCCGGCCTCCAGCCGGTCGGGGTCCGGGTCGGCGTACAGCGAGCCGAACCCGGTGTCGGAAGGCAGCCCCCCTGCCTCCCAGGGCGCCGCCCGGCTGGCCAGCGGGTCGCCGGCCGCTTGCGCCTCCGGTTCCCAGGTCGGGGCGGGCCGCCCGCCCCAGGGATCCTCTGGCTCCCAGGGCCGGGCCGGCGGCTCGACGGTGGGCTCCCAGGACGGCCCGGTCCTGGGCGGGTCGGTCCAGTCCTGCGGCTCGGACTCCCAGGTCGCGGTCGCGTCCAGGTCGTGGGCCCAGCTCGGGTAGCCGGCGTCACGGCGCGCCGGGCCGCCGGGCTCGGCCGGCGCCGGCTCGTCGTCGAAGCTCCAGGCCAGCTCCGGCTCGCCTGGCTCGGGAAGCGGCTCACGGAAGGCCGGCTCCGGTTGGGGCGCGCCCTGGGGCGCGTCCGGTGGCGAGCCCGGCTCGTCCGAGTTCGCAATGTCGACCCTGCGCGCCTGTCTGGGCCGGAGCTTGCGCGCCCACTCGGCGTCCTCCTCGGGGCTGGACGCGTCCTCGAGACCGGCCAGCCAGGGGAGCGTGTCGTCCGGGTCGTGCCTGCCCTCGTCCTGGCGGTCGCGGCGGCCCTCGCTGTGCCGGGCACGACGGCCCTCCGGGTGTCGGGCGCGCCTGCCTTCGGGCTGGCGCCCCCCCTGATCCTCGGGCCACCGGCTCATGCCGCTACTGTACCGTTGTTGGGCACGGTGGCGACCAGCACCCCGAAGACGATCAGGCGCTGCTTGGCCGAGAAGCGCGGATGGCACGTGGTCAGCGTGATCGTCGGCTCGATCTTGCCGCCGGGGCCGCGCACGCTGTCCAGGACCGAGACGTCGTCTGGCAGGACCAGTTTCTTCGAGGTCACCTGGTAGGTGAACACGCTCTCCTTGGTCACCACCGTCATGACGTCGCCCTTGGCCAGCTCGTTGAGCCGGAAGAAGGGCGCCCCGTAGGTGGTCCGGTGGCCCGACACCGCGAACGTGCCGGCCTGCCCGGGCATCACGGTACTCGGCACATGCCCTGGGCCCTTGCGCAGGTCGGCCTTTTCGACGCCCTGCACGACGACCTGCTCGACCTTGATCCTGGGGATCTGGAGGAGCGCGACCCCCTTGCCGACCGGGATGCTCCTGGGCTTGGTGGCTTGCGGCCGGCCGGCCGGGACGCCGGCCTGCGCGGTCCAGGTCGACTCCAGCTCCCTGCGAAGGCTGCCCTGCTCCTTGCTGGCGGTCGCATTGGTGCCCACGAGCTGGTACACCAGGAAGTAGAGGACGAAGCATCCCAACCCGATGAACGTCCAACCCGTCCCGCGCAGGAACCTCCGCATCGTCACCTCCGTGCCCTCGCCACCCGCCGCGGGGCTCGCGCTCACCTGAAGCGCCCAAGGCTCGTGCCCGCCGAAGCAAGCGAGGCCATGCCATCCTAACCCGCTCGTTACGGAAAGAGCCCCTACGGCGCAGCGAGCAGCCGGTCCACCGTGGCGCGCACCTCGCCGGGCCGGACCTGCCTGGCGATCTTGACCGCGTGCCTGCCCTCGCGGTCGACGAACCAGGTCTGCGGCAGGGAGGTCACCGACCAGCGTGAGGCCAGCCCGCCGTAGATGCCCTTGCGGTCGTAGACGGTGGGGTAGGTGACCCCCGCCCGGGCGAGGGCCTCGACCGCCTTGGACCGCTCGTCCGACGAGTCGACGCCGATGAAGGTCACCGGCTCACCGGCCAGCTCCCGGCTCGCCCGTTCGAGGTCGGGCATCTCGGCCCGGCACGGCGCGCACCAGCTCGCCCAGAAGTTGACCACCACGACCCGCCCCTTGAGGCGGTCGAGGTCGCTCCCGAACTGCTCCGCGGTACGGTCCACGAGCTGTGCGGAGCCAAGCGCCCCGGGCGTACCGGACGAGCTGGCCGCCGACTCCGGGCCGCCCGTGCAGGCGGTCGCGAGCAGGCAGAGGGCGAGCAGGGCGGCGCCCAGACCGGCGCCGGGCGGCCGGAGCGGGCGCCGCGCCCAGACGGTACGATCGCATGAGGTCATGGCGCCCATGCGCCGCCGGGCGCACCTGTCGAAAGGACGTGCCGCGATGCCCAGGTCACGCTCCAAGCGGCGCCGGTACCAACCGCCGCCGCGCCCCAAGCCGAAGCCGTCGGCCCCCTGGGTGGGTCCCACGATCGTCATCTGCTTCGCCGTGGGCCTCACCTACATCCTGTTGTACTACATGGGTGCCTTGCCCGGTCCGGTGGCCGACCTGAACGCCGTCAACCTCGCCATCGGGTTCACGCCCATCGTCGTCGGCCTGGTGTTGGCAACTCGCTGGACCTGAGCCCACCACCCCGCTGACCTGCCAAACTACACGCCTGTGATTCATCCCCAGCTGGGGAAAAGGTTGTGGACAGCCGCGATGCCAGTGTACGAGTACGCCTGCCGCGCCTGCGGCGCGGTCGAGGAGCACCTGCAGCCCATGGGGAGCGGCGCCCCCGGGCCCTGCCAGGCGTGCGGCGGCGAGCTGCGCAGGCGCTTCTCCCGGGTGGCCGTGAAGTACCAGGGCTGGGGCTTCACCAGCACCGACCGGCTGGTCCCCGGCGACCGGCCCAAGAAGGACTTCCGCGACCTGCGCGAGCGCGCCGAGCGCATCGCCGACGACGCGTAGCGCCCTTCGGCGCTGGAAAGGCCTGATGCCGCCGTGCCAGCGCCACAGAGGCCTGATCCCGCCAGCGCCGTTACAGAGGCCTGGCGCCGCCAGCCGCCGCCAGAGAAGCTTGCAGCCGCCCGCGGCGGCAGACCTCCCGTTCTGAGCGGCAAGCTCGCCGGTCATCCGTCCGGCAAGTTCGCCGGACGGGCAGGACGGGTCGTGCGGTCGGGGGTGGGGACCCGGCGCAGCACCATCTTCTCGGCGCAGTGGCGCGGCGGGGCGTCGGTCCCCTTGCGGAGCAGAACCAGCTGCTCGCCGCAGGTCTCGCAGGCGAACACCAGCAGGGTGCCGGTCTCCACGACGTCGGTGGGCGGGCCCGGCGCGGCCGCGCCCCGGTTGCCGGCCAGGCCCCGGAACAGCATGCTGCCACCGACCAGCACGCCGACCCCGAGCAGGACGGCGACGATCACGTCGCTGAACGGGGCGAGCAGGACCAGGGCGGCCACGACGAGCGCGGCCAACCACAGCATCCGACCCCGAAGGCGGCTCATGGGGTCATGCTACCGCCCGTCCGCCCGCCACGGTCGCGCGTTGCATGGTCGTCACCGGCGCAGCGTGATCAGCTCGCTCCGCACTGTCTTCGCACCAGCCTCGTTGCCCTTCCGCTGGTAGAGCCGGAGCGCCCGCTCGAGCTCCTGGATCGCCTCCTCGCGCCGCTTGGCCATGCGGAGCGTCTCGGCAAGGTCGGCGTACACCTCGGCCTGGGTATCGAGGTGGTCTGTTCTCTCGGCCAGCGCAACGGCCTCTCTCGCCAGGCGCTCAGCCGCCTCCAGCTCGCTGCGGTGGGCGAGCAGGACCGCCCGAACCGAGCGCCACCTGGCCTGGACGTCGTGCTGATGAACGGCCGCGAGGCGCTCGCAGACCCGGGTCATCTCCCCCGCATCCTCGTAGCGGCCCTGCCGGAGGAGGACGCGGGCGAGCATGACGGCGACGGCGACCTGCGGCACGGTCGCGCCCATCCGCTCGAGCTCGTTGTAGCCGCCGCGCAGCTTCTGCTCAGCAGCGGTCAAGTTCCCCTCGAGGAGGCTCACCAGCCCCTCGGAGACCGAGTCCGCCGCCCTCGTGAGCAGCTCCCCGAGGTCGAGCGTGATCGTGCTGGCCACCTTGTTGAAGTCGCGGGCCTTCTCGAAGTCGCCGCTCATCGCGGTCGCCTGGGCGAGGATCGTGAGCATGCTCGCCTCGAGCCTGCGATTGCCGGTGCTCCTGGCCAGCTGGAGCGCCTCCTGACCATAGCGGACGACCTCGTCGACCGAGGTTGACTCCGAGAGGAGGATGAGGCAGTAGAGGCGGATCGTCGTCGCTTCCTGAACCCTGTCGGCCGCTTTCTGGGCGAAGCCCCTGGCCTGCACCACCGCAGCCTTCGCCTCGACCGACCTGCCCGCCCACCAGTCGGCATAGGCGCGGACGTACCAGGCCTTGGCCAGGCCCAGGTCGTCGCCGAGCGGTGTGAACGCCGCAACGGCGCGTTCGCTCTGCGCCCTGCCGTCGCGCAGGAAGCCCTCCAGATCCTGGAGGGCGACCAGGAGGAGGCGTGCGAGCGCTGTGTGCATGGCGGTTCGCTCGTCCCCGGCCAGCTCGGCCGCGGCGATCAGCTCCTCGTAGACACGCATCGCGTCCTGCAGTTCTCCGGCGGCCTGCAGGGCGTTGGCGAGGTAGGGCAGGACGCCGAGACGGGTCGGACTCTCGCGTGGGAGAAGCCGGTCGGCTCGCCGCAGCAGGGTGAGCGTCAGCTGGACGTCGGCGCGGACCGCGGCCCGGTGCCCGGCGGCCGCGAAGCGCTCGCCGGCCCGCCGGGCCAGATTCTCCGTGGCCCCGTCGGCCGGGCCGAGCCTGCGTCGGTAGTGATACGCCTCGTTGAGGTGCGTGGCGATGAGCTCGTCGAACTGGCTGAGCCGGTCACCAGCCGCGCGCTCGACCCAGTCCGCGTACAGCTCATGCCGTCTGGCACGGACCTCCTCCGTCATCCTGTCGTAGGCCACGTTCCGGATGAGGATGTGCCGGAAGCTGTAGCCCTCGCCGCCCTCGACGGCGGGGAGGGGGAAGACGGCGCCATGGTCACGCTGGATCAGGTCTTGGCGGGCCAACGCCTCGAGATGGGTGGCGACAGCTTGTGGCTCGCCGCCGGGCCACAGCGCGGTGATGTCGGCGACGTGGAACTGCTTGCCGACGACGGCCGCCCGTTCGAGGGTCGCCCGCTGCTCGTCGTCCAGGCGGCCGAGCCACGCCGAGAGCAGCGTCTGGACCTCTCGGGGCATCGCTACCTCGTCCAGGTCGCCGGTCGCGACCCAGCGACCATCGACAAGGCGCAGGACGCCGCCTTGGACAAGCTCTTCCACCAGCTCCTCGATGTAGAGCGGATAGCCCTGGGCGCGCTGGCTGATGTACAGCTGGACCTCTGGATCGGGCTGCTTGCCGTCGAGAAGGTGCGTGACCAGCCGCTCGCCCTCGGTCTCGCTGAGCGGTGACAGCGACAGCGAGGTCACGTTCAGCTTGCCGCCCGACCAGTGGCCCCGGCGCTTGAACAGCTCGTCCTGGCGCGCCACGCACAGGAGCAGGATCGGCGTGTCACGGGAGAACTCGGCGATGTGCTCGATCACGTCGAGCAGCGTCGGCTCAGCCCAGTGGAGGTCGTCGATGAACATGACCATGGGCCGGCGGCGGGCCAGGGCCTCCAGGAGCCGCCGAAGGGCCGAGAAGGTGTCACCCGGCAGTCCGATCTCCTCGCCGAGCCCGAGGAGCTGCGCCACACGCAGCGCGATGTCCCGTGCGTGCAGGTCCCCGAGCAGTGGGGCGGCCAGCCGCTCGTGCACCACGTCGGGTGGGTCTGTCCGCGCGATGCCGACGGCCTGGGTGACGATCTCCATGATCGGCCAGAAGGTGGCGCTCTCCCCGTACGACAGGCAGTGTCCTCGCAGGATCTCGGCTTGGTCACCCAGCCCCTGCAGGAAATGGTCGACGAGCCGCGACTTGCCGATCCCGGCAGGGCCGAGGATGGTCACCAGATGACAGCTGCGCTCGGCGATGGTCCGGTCGAACAGCGTCTGCAGCAGCCGCTGGTCGAGGCCCCGCCCGATCATCGGGCGGTCGAGCTGGCGTGCCCGACCCGGCTTGCCATGCAGGACCCGGAGCAGCCGGTAGGCCTCGACGGGCTCGTGAACGCCCTTGAGGCGCAGCGGCTCCGACCGCTCGGCCCGCACCGCGTCGCGGACCAGCGTGTAGGTCTCCTGCCCGATCAGGATGCCCCCGGGACTGGCTGCCTGCTCGAACCGCTTGGCGAGATTGACGGCGTGGCCGGTGACCTCCTCCTCGAGCGAGTCCACGTCGCTGCGAACCAGCACCGTGCCGGTATTCACCCCGATCCGCGCGACCAGCGAGACCGCGTGGCTCTGCTCCAAGTCGGCGCGGAGCAGCGACAGCGCGTCGCGCAGGTCCGCCGCCGCCCGCACCGCCCGCAGCGCGTCGTCGTCGTGCGGGACGGGGATGCCGAACACCGCCATCACCCCGTCGCCACGGCGGGTGCCCACCTTGCCACCATGGCTCGCGACCACCTGGCGCGTCGCCTCGAAGAAGCGGTCCATGACGCGTTGCAGCGGCAACAGCTCGAGCCGGCTGTCGAGGCTCACGGAGTCGGCGATGTCACAGAACAGGGTGGTGACGACGCGGAACTCCTCGACGTGCGACGCGGCGTGGAGGCGTCTGCCGCAGGCGGGGCAGAACTGGGCCGGCTGCTGGACCCTGGCGCCACAGTTGAGGCATACCTCCACACTCCGGAGTATAGGAGCCGGCGCGGCCAGTGGCTCCCTCCAAACGTCTGCCCGGTCGACGCCTCGACGGAGGAGGCTGGTGGCTCCCCTCCGAACACCTGTCCAGTCGGCTCCTCGCCGGAACGGACGTCACCGCGGCCTGGACGCCACGGGAGCCCGGCAGCCTGGGCGCCACGGGAGCCTGGCGCCGGCCGGGCAGGCCTTGCCGGGTCGCCGCTAAATTTGGGAGGTCAGGCCGCCCTTCTCGCCAGCCGGCGACTTGCCGCGCGGCCACGCGGAGCCCTCCGTCTGCATTCGTGCCAGGTCGTGGCGCTGGGCCAGCAACCACTGCCGCGGCGGCATCCTGGCCGCGCCCTCCCGGAGCTGCCGGGCGCGCTCCGCGCGGTCGTCCGCCTCCAGGGAGAGCGCGGTGGCCAGCGTGTCCGCCAGCTCAGCGGTGTCGAAAGGGTTGACCAGGAGCGCCCCCGCTCGGAGGTCGTCCGCCGCGCCGGCGTTCCGGGACAGGATCAGCACGGCGTCCCGCTCGTTCACGCACGCCGCCTCCTTGGCGACCAGGTTCATCCCGTCCCAGACGGGGTTCACCACGAGCACGTCCGCCGCGGCCATCGCGCGCAGCGCCCGCGGATGATCGTCCAGCACGACGAGTCGCACCGGCGTCCAGCCGGCGGTGCCGAAGCGCTGGTTCACCATCTCCGCCCGCTGCTCGACCTCGCAGTGGTAACGCCGGTACTCGGCCATGCCCTCGCGCGAGAGACTGACGAGGACGAGGTGGGTGACCTCACCGAGGAAACGCGGGTTCTGCTCGAGGAAGGCCGCGAACGCGTCCAGCCCGCGCACGATGTTCTTGCTCGGTTCCAAGCGGTCGACCCGGACGACGAGGCGCCCACCGTCAGGGACTCCACGACTGGGCGCGTCGTCCGGCCCCCCCGTGACGGCTGCTCCCTGCCGGATCAGCCGCCGCAGGTCTTGCTCGTCGACCCCGAGCGGGTAGGGGCGGACGTGCGCCACGTGCCCGTCCTTGGCGCGTACGGCGTCCCGCTGCCGGTCGACCTCGTATCCCGCGGCTTCGCAGCAGGCGAGGAAGCTCCTTGCCCAGCGGTGGGTGAGGAACCCGATGAGATCGGCGCCGAGCATGCCTGCGAGCAGCTCGCAGGCGACGGCGTCGGGCAAGACGCCGAAGTCGTCGGGGCCCGCCCAGGGGCAGCACACGAGATGCAGGATGCGCACGTCCGGGCGCCGCTCGCGCAGCATGGCGGGAGCGAGCGCCAGATGGTAGTCCTCGAGGTGCACCTCCCCGCCTGGATTGGTCGCCTCGTCGCAAGCCTCCGCAAAGGCCCTGTTCACCTCCCGGTAGGACGCCCACGCCGCGCGGAACCGATGGTCGAACGCGACCCCGGCCGTGTCCAGCAGGTGGTGCTGGAGAAACCAGAGCGTCCGGTTGGCCACGTCGTGGTAGTACCGCTCGTAGGTCGTCGGCTCGAAGGTCAGCATCCGCAGCTGGGAGCCGGCCGGGCCTTCCGGGCTGCCATTGCCGTCCGCCGCCGCACGGTCGCCATCGGTGATGGCAGCCGAGATCCACGTGCAGGCGTGCCCTTCGAGCGCGGGTGTCAGCGCACTGACCAGGCCACCCGCCCCGCGGCGCCACGAGAGCCTCCCGTCGGGCTGGAGCGTGAACCGCCAGGGTCCGCGGTTCGAGGCGATGACGAGCGCGCTCATCGTCCTCCGGGACGGCGCGCGAGCCAGCTCAGCACCTTCTCCAAGCCCTCGTCGATCGCAACCGTCTGTTCCCACCCGGTCAGCTCACGGAGCGCGTCGGCGCTGGCGACCAGGCAGTCGCCCTCGATCGCCTGCGGACGCACGCGCGACGGGTCGGTCTGCACCCGCAGCTCCTTGTCGAGGAGCTTGCCGGCCAGCGCGACGAGGTCGGTCACCCGCATCCCCAGGCCCGAGCCGACGTTGAACGTCCTTCCACGTGCGCGGGTCTGGGTCGCGAGCCGCAGGAGCGCGTCGACCACGTCCACCACATAGGTGTAGTCGCGGACGGAGTCCAGGCGGCCCATCCGGACGGTCTCGCCGTCGACGGCTTGGCCCATGATCGTCGGCACGACGTTGCGCTCGCACTGCCTCGGGCCGTACACGTTGAAGCTGCGCACCGTGGTGACGGGCAGGCCGTAGGAGGCCGTGAAGCTGCTTGCGAGCTGCTCGGCCGCGACCTTGCTGCCCGCGTACGGCGACCGTGGCTGCAGCGGATGGGACTCCTCGATCAGGACATCCTGGCGTTCGGCGGTGCCGTAGACCTCCGACGTGGACATGAGCACGAGGCTCTCGACTTCTACCTCCCGGCAGACCTGCATGACATGGGCGCTGCCCCTCACGTTGACGTCCACGAAGGCGACAGGGTCCAGGTACGAGCACGGAACCGACCCGAGGCCCCCGAGGTGGAAGACGTGATCGACGCCTGCGACCGCCCTCCGCAAGGACTCGAGGTCGCGAAGATCCCCGAACCTGAGCTCTACGGCCTCTCGGACCTCCCCAGCAATATGGTCGAGGTTCCCCAGGCCCCGGTCGGAGCTGGAGCGGACGAACGCGCGCACCCGGGCGCCCGCGCGGACGAGGGCTTCCGTGAGGTGGCTCCCGATGAAGCCGGTCGCACCCGTCACCAGTGCGAGGTTGCCTTGGACCATGGCGTGGCAGCTTTCTTCAGATCGATCCCGGGGCACGTCAACACGTGAGCCGGCAAGACAGAGGCGACGCTTGACCACCTCGGCGAGGCGGAGCGGATCTCGGCATGGTCCAGGCTGGCGGCTGGCGGCTGCCGGCAGGGCGGACGACTGCTGTTGGCACGCCGAGATGCAAGTACGAACGCTCGGCTCGCGCTGTCATCTCCTTGACAACCAGGCGGTCGTGTCCACGACTGCGAGGACTCCAGCCGTCGGTGGCATCTCGAGCACCGCAGTGACGTGGGGCATCATTCACCCGCCCGGCGGCGCAGTCCGTCGAGCTTCAGGATCTCGACGGACCCGCCGTTCACGCGGATGTAGCCCCGGTCCTGGAGGGCGCGCAGCGCCAGGTTCACGGTCTGCCGTACCCCGCCCACCATGTTGGCGAGCTCGGTCTGGGTGACGCGGCGGCCTCCGGTGCCGCCGTCGCCTTCGGCACTGCCCAGCTCGATCAGCTTTCTCGCCAGCCGCCCCTGCAGGTCGAGGAACACAAGATCGGCCATCTGCCGTGTCGTGCGGCGCACGATGTCCCCGAGCGAGCACAGCAGCGCGTCCACCGCCCTGGCGTCCGACCGGAGGATGTGGATCAGCTTCTCCCGGGCGATCGCGACCAGGACGGTCGGCTCGACGGTCTCCGCGGAAGCCGAGCGTGGACCGCCGTCCAGGAGGGCCAGCTCCCCGAACACCGCGGGAGGCCAGTGGCGGACCAGCTCGACGATCTCTCCCTGCTGCGAGCGCAGGTAGAGCTTCACCCCGCCCGCGGCGACGACGAACAGACGGTCGCCCATCTCGTCCTGCACGAAGACGGTCTGGCCCTTGCCCAGCGTGTACTGTATGGCGCTTTCGGCGATCTCCTCGCGAGTCACCTGGTCGAGCACGCCGAACAGGCCGGTTCGTGCCAGGAGGTCGGCCACCTGCCGAGTGTCCATGTCGGTCTTTCGTCCTCGACGGTCTCGAGCTCCGACGCGGCGACAGCCTCTCGCCAGGCGAATGGTACCTCTCGGCCGTGCCCTGACGGGCTGCGAGGTGGACCTGCTCGCCTGGTACAAATACGCTACCAGGAGGGAACAGTCGAACTCCGCAGGTCTGGCGAGTCACCCGCCCATGGATACGCAGCGCATCGCCTCTGCTCTCGCCAACGTCGAGCTCTTCGGCTCGCTGGAAGGCGGCGTGGTCCAGGATCTTGCCGATCGTGTCGGGGCAAACGCCCGCCAGGTCAAGAAGGGCGGGGCGATCTTCGTCCAGGGCGAGCCGGCAAACCGCATGTACCTGCTCCTCGAGGGCATGATCAGACTGCTCGTGATCTCCGACGACGGTGCTGTCCTCGAGCTGGCACGGCACCGGCCCCCCGCGGTCTTCGGTGAGATCGCCGTCCTCGACGGTGAAGCCCGGACCGCGTCCGCCGAGGCGATCGAGACGTCCACCGTCGTCACCATCCCCCGCGAGGAGCTGATCTGGCTCCTGCAGTCGAACGCGGACGTCCTCGACGCCCTGTTGCGCTCACTGGGCAGGATGGTTCGTCGCACGACGCGGCAACTCACCGACCTGGTGTTCCTCGACGTCGAGGGGCGGGTGGCAAGACAGCTCCTGCTGCTGGCCGACACCCCGCAGCAGGGGAGCAGGCTGCGCACCGGCCGCATCACGCAGACGGAGCTGGGTGAGATGGTGGGCGGGACCAGGCAGACGGTCAACAAGGCCCTGCGATCGTTCAAGAGACGCGGCTTCATCCGAAGCGCCGGTCTGGCATTCGAGATCATCGACCCCGAGGCGCTGCGGCGACGAGCCCATGCGTGATGCACCCGTGCCCGACTCCGCCGGCCCCTCGACCTCGAGGCCGAACGAAGCGCTGCGGCGACGAGCCATGCGTGATGCACCCGTCGCCACCGGCAGCATCACCTCCGGCAACCTGCGAGGCGCTGTGGCGACGAGCCCACGCGGGTGCACCGGCCTCCGAGGTGCGCGGCTCCGGGGGGGACGACGCTACGAGCCGAGGCGCTCGATGATGGTGGCGTTGGCCGTGCCGCCGCCCTCGCACATGACCTGGAGCCCGTAGCGGCCGCCGCGCCGCTCCAGCTCGGCGAGGAGGTCGGTCATGAGGCGGGCCCCGGAGGCGCCGAGCGGGTGGCCGAGGGCGATCGCACCGCCGTTCGGGTTCACCTTCGACCAGTCGGGGTCCACCTCCCGTCCCCAGGCGAGCACCACGCTGGCGAACGCCTCGTTGATCTCGACCACGTCGAGGTCGCCGATGGTGAGGCCGGCCCGGGCCAGGGCCCGCTCGGTCGCGGGGATCGGGCCGGTGAGCATCATGACCGGGTCGGTTCCGGCCAGGGCGAAGCTCACGAACCGGGCGCGCGGCCGCAGTCCCATGGACTCCGCGGTGTCGCGCCCGGCGATCAGCAGGGCGGCCGCGCCGTCCGAGATCTGGCTCGAGTTGCCCGCGGTGACCATGCCGTCAGGCTTGAACGAGGGCTGCAGCCCGGCCAGCTTCTCGAGCGAGGTGTCGCGGCGCACCCCCTCGTCGGCCCGGACCCAGGTCCGGCCGCCGTCCGGGACGGGCGCCTCGACCGCGACCAGCTGGGGGTCGAAGAAGCCGGCATCCTGGGCGGCGGCGGCACGTTGGTGGGAGCGGAGCGCATACGCGTCCTGCTCCTCCCGGGTCAGGCCCCACTTCTCGTTGATCAGCTCGGCCGAGATGCCCTGGGGCACGAGGCGGCCACCGTAGCGGTCGCTCACCGCCGGGCCGAACGGCACCCCCGGACCGGCCATGGTCGAGCCCATCGGCACCCGGGTCATGTGCTCGACCCCGCCGGCCACCACGAGGTCGTAGCCCCCGGCCAGGACGCCCTGGGCGGCGAAGTGGACGGCCTGCTGGGAGGAGCCGCACTGGCGGTCGACGGTGGTGGCCGGGACCTCCTCGGGCAGGCCAGCGGCCAGCCAGGCCCAGCGGGCGACGTTGACGGCCTGCTCGCCCACCTGGGAGACGCATCCCATGATCACGTCGTCCACTTGGGCCGGGTCCACCCCGGTCCGGTCGAGCAGTGCCCGCAGCGGGGCGGCGCCCAGGTCGACGGCGTGCAGCCCCGAGTAGCCGCCTCTCCGCCGGCCGACCGGCGTCCGAACCGCCTCGACGATGACGGCCTCACGCATGGGAGCCCCTTTCGCCCGGGCCGACCGCTCAGGCCGGCTGCTCGATCTCGATCCGCTCGAGGCGGATCTCCTCGCTGGGCCGGTCGGTGGCGTCGCGGTCGCTGGCCGCGATGGCGTCCACCACGTCCATCCCCTCGACGACCTCGCCGAAGATGGTGTGCTTGCCGTTCAGCCAGGGGGTCGGCACCTGGGTGATGAAGAACTGGGAGCCGTTGGTGTTGGGCCCGGCGTTGGCCATCGCCAGGTAGCCGCGCTTGTCGAACGAGCGCGGCCCGGCCACCTCGTCCTTGAAGCTGTAGCCGGGCCCACCCCTGCCGGTCCCGAGCGGGTCGCCGCCCTGGACCATGAACTGCGGGATGACCCGGTGGAAGATGGTGTCGTCGTAGAGGGGCCGCTGCTGCTCGGCCCCGGTCTGCGGGTCCCTCCAGGTCCTGGTCCCGGTGGCCAGCCCGACGAAGTTCTCGACGGTCTTCGGGGCGGTGTCGGGGAACAGGACGACCCGGATGTCGCCCTTGGAGGTCTTCAGGGTTGCGTGGGTGACTGCCATCGCGCTCGCTCCCTCGTCCTGGTACGGACCGGGGGCACCGCTTGGCTGCTCGAGCCCCCGGGCCCCTCGGTCGGGGTCGCTGACCGCCCCACCCTACCCCGACTCCACCCCGGCCGGCTCCGACTCCACCCCGGCCGGGCCAGCGGGACCCGGCCCCGACCCTACCCCACCGGGCCAGCGGGACCCTGCCCCGACCCGGCCAACAGGTCGGGCACGTCGGCTAAGCCGTCCACCTCGGCATCCGGTTCCGGGCCGTCCCCGCCCCGGGTCTGGGCCCCGGTGGCGCGGGCGCCCTTGCCGGTGCGGACCAGGACCGAGCGGGCGCCGACGGCCCGGGCGCCGGCCACGTCGGCGTCGAGGTCGTCGCCCACCACCAGGGTGCGCTCGGGCGTGCCGCCGACCGTCTCGAGGGCGAGGCGGAAGAACTTCGGCGACGGCTTGCCGAGGACCTCGGCCTCCACGCCGGTCGCGTACTCGAGCAGGCGCACCCACCCGCCGGTGTCAAGGTGCTCGCCGTCGTCGCGACGGGCGATGCGGCCGAGCTGGGTCGCGACCAGCGCCGCGCCGTCCCGGACGGCCCGGAAGGCGGCGTCCAGGTCGGCGTAGCCGGCCCCGTAGCTCGGGTCGCATACCAGCACGTGGGTGGGCCGGTCGCCTGGCCCGCACAGCACCCCGGGCAGGTGGTCGCGGACCGCCGGCGAGGCGATGGCCAGCACCCGGGGCGCCGGGAGGTCCTCGAACAGCCGGCGGGCCAGCACCACCGGGGTCAGGAAGTCGCCCTCCCCGGCCGGGACGCCCATGCCGGCCAGGCGCTCGACCAGCGCGGCTGGCGAGGTCGAGTCGGTGTTGGTGGTGAACCGGACGGTCAGTCCCGAGCGCCGGAGCCGCTCGACCGCCTGGCCCGCCCCTTGGACCGGCCGGCTGCCCACGTACACGGTGCCGTCCAGGTCCAGGAGCACGACCTCCACGCCGTCGAAGGAGCGCACCGCCGTCCCACCCCCTGCCCACGCGTCCGTGCGTACGACGCTGGCCGATCGCGACCGCCGAGTCAACCGGCTGGTGACTCCCCTCCGTGCGTCTGCCCGGCCACCGCCTCGCCGGAATGGGCGTCGCCGCAGCCTGGATGCCATGGGAGCCCGGCACCGACCGGGCCGGCCTTGCCGGGGTCGCCCCGTGGGGCCCGGCACCGACCGGGCTGGCCTTGCCGGGGTCGCCACTGGACGTTCCGGGATCGCCCCTGGACGTTCCGAGGTCGGCACGCCCAGGGCGACCGGGCAGCCCTCGCCGGGGTCGTCACGAGGTGGACACTCCGACCGGTTCCGGGGACGGGCATCGGCGTCCCGGTGACAGGGACGGCCCGGTGCGGGTGTCCAGGTCCCCGAGGGCACACGCGTGCGGCGGTCCGCGTGACCCCCCTTGGCCCTCAAGAGCCTGCTCCGGAACCGGTCGGTAGCGAACGGGGTTATATAGTCCTTGCAAGTGTGCTTGCAAGGACCACTTGCAAGAACGGCCCGGAATGGCTATGCAGGTTGAGGCGGGACGCGTGGCAGGCGATGGTTCGGTCAGGCGGGAACCAACGATCGAAGACGTCGCCAGGCACGCCGGCGTCAGCACCAGCTCGGCGAGGAACTTCTTCTCGCGCCCGGGCGTCCTGAGCGCGCCCACCCTGACCAGCCTCAGGCAGCCGGTGCGGCTGCTGGCCGAACGGGCGGTGGACATCCTCAGGTCCAGGATGGCCGACCGCCGCTTCGACGCCCGTGCGCTCGAGGTGCCCCGCCTGGTCGTGCGCGAGAGCACCCTCGGAGGAGCGCCCGACCAGCGCAGATGCCCCGATCGCCGGCCCGCGCCGACCAGGTCGGCGGGCTTCCCGGCGGAACCGGGCGAACACCCCTGACACAGCGGAAATCGTCTGTTGCAGACGGGTAGGGGCAAAGTGGGATAGGTTCGCGGCACCGATGACCGCGACACCCCTCCCGCCCCTGGCACCCGGCTCCGCCATCGACGGCAGGCGCCCGGGCGTGGTCATCCTGAACTGGCGCGACACGCGCAACCCGGAGGGCGGCGGCTCGGAGCTGTTCGTGGAGCGGGTGGCCGCCGGCCTTGCCGCCCAGGGCCGCCCGGTGACGATCGTCTGCGCTGCCTGGCCGGGCGCGCCCCGCGAGGAGCACGTCGACGGCGTCCGCATCCTGCGCCGGGGAGGACGCCTGGGGGTGTACCTGCGCGCCTTCCTGCTCTACGCGACCGGCCGGGTGGGTCCCCACGACACCGTCGTCGACGTCCAGAACGGCCTGCCGTTCTTCTCGGCCCTCTACGCGCGGGCGCCGGTGGTCGTGCTCGTCCACCACGTGCACCGGGAGCAGTGGGGGGTCGTGCTGCCCCCGCTGGCGGCCCGGTTCGGCTGGTGGGTCGAGTCCCGCCTGGCCCCCCGCGTCTACCGGGGCGCCAGGTACGTGGCCGTGTCCGAGTCGACCCGCCAGGAGCTGGTGGGCCTGGGCGTCGAGCCGGGCTCGATCGCGGTCGTCCACAACGGCATCGACCCTCCGGCCGTGGCCAGCCTGCCCCGGACGCCCTGCCCGTCGGTGTGCGTGCTCGGCCGGCTGGTCCCCCACAAGCGGGTCGAGCTGGCGCTCGAGGCGACCGCCCGGCTCCGCGGCCGGCTGCCCGGGCTCAAGGTGTCGGTGGTGGGCCAGGGCTGGTGGGAGCCGCAGCTTCGGGAGGCGGTGGCCCGGCTCGGTCTCGAGGACACGGTGGAGCTGCTCGGGTTCGTGGGCGAGGAGGCCAAGCACGCGCTGCTCGCGCGGTCATGGGTCCTTGCCATGCCCTCGGTCAAGGAGGGGTGGGGGCAGGCCGCGATGGAGGCGGCCTGGCACGCCACCCCCACAGTCGCGTTCCGTTCGGCCGGCGGGCTGGCCGAGTCGGTGGTGGACGGGCGCACCGGCCTGCTCGCCGACGACCTGGACCAGTTCACCGGCCACCTCGAGCGGATCCTGTGCGATGGGCCGCTGCGGGAGCGCCTGGGCGCCGCCGCGCGGGAGCGGGCCGCGGGCTTCACCTGGCCGCAGGCCACGGCCGCCTTCGCCAGCATCCTGGACGGGGTGGTGTCGGCGGCCCGGGTGGAGGCGCCGCCGGTCGCCCCGGTGGAAGCGCAGGGTGGGGAGGCGCGGACCTGACCGTCCCGCATCCGCGCGCCGACGCACGCCGCCAGACCGGCCCGCCGCGACCTGCTCAGCAGCCGCCGTAGACCTCGCTAGCGGCCGCCGTAGACGATGAGGTCCTGGGAGACCGGGCTCGGGCCCTGGCTGGTCACGAGCAGGACCGCGGCCAGGAAGGCGAGGGCCAGGGCCAGCGCGCCCAGGCCCAGGAAGACGCGCAGCGGGATGCCACTCATCGTCACTCCCTCCTTCGGGAACGCCAGGAATCTACCAGCCTGCGCAGTGGGCGCGCCATGGACGTCCCGCCGACCGCCCACAGGGCCAGTCCCAGCGCGACCGCGTCGGCTCCGAGCACGGCCGCGCGCGCCCCGTCGGGCCATGCCGGCACCACGGCGCCCGGCGGCCCGGCCGGGCGCGCCGCACTCCGGTACAGGGCGAGGTCGGCCCGGTCGAGCACGAGGTCGGCGCCTGCCAGCCGGGGTGGGTACCCCGACCAGCGCCCGACCTTCTCGACCAGCACCCAGCGCACCCCGGCCGTGGGCAGGCCGGGGGCGATCGCCCCGGCGCCCGTCACCAGCGGGGCGAGCCTTGGCGACCAGGGGTCCTCGCCGGGCACGGTCGTGCCGCGGAGCTCCAGGTCGTCGTTGGTCACCGCCCGGCGGTTGAAGAAGCGCTGGGCAGGCTGCAGCGACACCCGCCCGCCGTTCCACGGGAACGCCACGTAGAGCTGCCAGGGCAGCACCAGCACCGCGCCGGGCACCGGGTCGGCCTCCATCGCCGCCCGCGCCTCGGTCCAGGACGCGGGGTACCGGGCCGTGCCCAGCCGGCCGCCGGCACCCCAGGCGAGGGCGGGCAGGACCAGCACGGGGGCGGCCACCAGCAGGACGGCCGCCACCCGGCGGGTCCGGGCCGGGGCGAGCAGCCCGAGCAGCCATTCGACCCCGACCCCGAAGCCGATCGCGAGCGCCAGCGCCAGCGGGGCGACCAGCTTCTGGGCGTCCCGGACCAGGCCGCCGCCGGGGACGTGCTCGACCACCAGCGCGACCAGCCCGCGCAGCCCGGGCCGGCCCCCTGAGGCGGCGGCCACGGCCAGCCCGAGGGCGGCCGCCGCGACCAGCCCGACCGCGGCCCCCCGCCCCAGCCGGTCCGGGATGCGCCTCCAGCCGGCCACGGCGAGCACCGCGATCAGCGCGAACGCCGGCATCCACAGCCAGGAGCCCCGGCCCGGGGGCACCACGTCGGCGTTCCAGATGCCGCCGAGCGTGGCCAGGCTGCCGAGGGAGCCGAGCGGCCCGTCGGGCCGGGCCGCGAACGCGTCGACCCCGGCCGGGCGGTAGGGGACGCCGCCAGGCCGGAGCACGCTCGGCACCAACCAGGGCGCGTTCAGCACCAGGGCCGCTGCCGCGACCAGGCCCAGGCGGGCGAGCGGGGACGCCGGGCCCTGGCGCTCCCGATCTGGCCCGGCGGCCCCCCCGGGCCGGCCCAGGCGCGCGAGCGGGGACGCCGCGACCCGGCGCTCCCGGCCCGGCCTGGGGGCGACCAGGCGCAGGCGGGCGAGTGGGGATGCCGCGGCCGGGCGCTCCCGGTCCGGCCCCGTGGTCCCGGCGCGCCGGGACCACGGCGGGCAGCAGGCCACGAGCAGCGCGGTCACGCTGGCGACGACCCCGCCGGGCGGGCTGCCGCAGGCGGCGACCGCGAGCCAGGCGGCGAGCCGGCCGCCGCCAGGACCCAGGCGCAACGCGGCGGCCGCCCGCGCCACCCAGGGCAAGGCGGCGTAGGAGACCAGCAGCGCCCAGTGGCCGATGAGCAGCCGCTCGTACACGAACGCGTTCCACACGTAGAGCACGCCTGCGGCAGCCTGCCCGGCGCTGGACGCGGTGGGGGCGAGCCGGGCGGCTCCCCACCCGCCGCCGGCCAGGATCCCGGCCAGGACCAGCTTCTGCACCAGGTCGGCCGGGAGCAGGCGGCTGGCCACGGCCACCAGCAGGTCGCTTGGGACCGCGCGGGCCACCGAGGTGCCGAGCCCGAGGAGCTCCCAGGTGAACGGGATACGGGGCACAAAGACCATGTCGTAGCTCAGCACGTACCCGGGCCCGAGCAGCGGGGCGAGGATCAGCAGCGCGGCCGCGCCGACCACGAGCAGGGCGGCGGGCCGGCGGGCCGGCCGCCGGTCCGGGGCGGCGGGCCCGGCGCGCTCTCGGCTGGTCGCCGCGAGGGTGGAGCGGTCAGGCGGCCCCAGCCGCACGGCTCTCCCGGGTGCCGGCCACGCGCCGCCCCGGGCGCCGGGCCACCAGCGCCAGGCCGCCGGCGACGAGCAGGAGCCCCAGGAGCACCCCGCTGACGGGCAGCGTGGTGCTCAGCATCGTGAGTTCCGAGCGGCCCTCCCGCGCGTCGTCGAGGTTGCCCCTGACGGTGGCCTCGTCGTAGGTGAGCTTGGCGTCGACCACGGTGAGGACGGTCCTGCCCTCCTCGGTCTGCAGGGTCTGGTTCACGTCCTGCTCGGCCTTGACGATGATCCCGGTCCGGGGCTCGACCCACAGCGTCTTCACGTTGCCGTAGATGACGTTGGCCGGGACCGTGTCCCTGCTCGGGTCGCCCGCCATCTCGCCGCTGATCATGAGCGAGTCGGTCTTGATCCCGTCGAAGCGCTGTTCGAACCGGTAGACGGTGACGCCGTCGAGCTTCTCGGTGGCCATGTACTGGGCCGGGAACGCCTGCTTGGCGCCCGTGTCCCAGAAGATGTAGGTCTTCTTGGCGGTGTTGAACGGGAACTTGAACGTCAGCCCTTCGTGCCGCGGGTTCTCGCCGCAGCAGTGCACCGACTCCGCGGTGACCCGGTCCAGGGCGACCCGCTCCTGGCTTGCGGTGATGACGCCGTTGTCCTGGGTGTCGACGGTGGACGAGAAGGTGTCCCAGACCGCCGTGCTCGACGAGCCCGCCTTCACGTCGCCGCGCACCACCCGGATGTTCCGGAGCTGGGCGTCCTGCACCTCTTTCAGGGTGCTGCGGTTGAAGTAGGTCCCGGTGCCGGTGGCCACCGGCTTGGAGTACCGGTCCAGAGGCGCCTTCTGCAGGCGCGGGTACGCGTAGAACCGCTCGAAGAGCCCGAAGAACAGGAGGAAGAGTCCAACGAAGACGAGCGCGAACCCGAGTCGACGGCCCACCGCTACCTCCAGCCCTGTCGTCCCACCGAACTGCCCTGTCGTCCCACCGAACCTGATGCCGAACACTACACAAACACACCCGAAGAGAACATAGACTACCGACGTCGGGCGGCCGCCTGCGCCGCAGCGGCGCGGGCCGACGCTGCCACGACCCGGACGGAGCGATGGACCTCGACGCCTTCTCTGCCAAGCTCTCTGACCTGTTCGCGGGCGACCCGCTGGCCGGGCAGCCGGTCGACCGCCGCTTCAGCGCGGTCGTCGACGACGTGCCCGGGATGGCCACCGAGAGCAAGCTCGCCCTGCTCAACCTGGCTGCCGCCCATCTCGGCGATGGCGAGGCATACCTCGAGGTGGGGTCGTTCAAGGGCCTGTCGCTGGTCGGCGCCATGCTCGACAACCCGGGCCGGCGGTTCTACGCGATGGAGAACTTCCTCGAGTTCAACCTCGACGGCCGGGCGCTGCGCGAGGAGCTGCTGGGCAACCTGCGCCGCTGGGTCGACCTGGACCAGCTGGAGCTGCTCGAGGGTGACTGCTTCGAGCTGCTGCGGCGGCCGGGCATCCTTCGCGAGCCGGTCGGGGTCTACTTCTACGACGGGGCCCACGGCCGCCTGCCCCACTACCTGGCGCTGGGGGTTGCCGAGCCCTGGCTGGCGGACCGGGCGCTGGTGGTGGTCGACGACGCGTCGTGGCCGATCGTGACCCGGGCCACCGACCGCTACCTCCGCGCCCACCCCGGCTACCGGCTGCTGTTCGATCTGGCCGCCGAGCACGAGGAGGACCCCGTCTGGTGGAACGGGGTCAAGCTGTATGCGTTCGAGCGTCCCCCCGCCCGGCCGGAGGCCATCGGGCTGGTCCGCCCTCGGAGCTTCGACGTGGCCTGGCGGCTGCTCGCCTACGACCTGGCCTACCGGCCCGCGGTCCGGGTCGCCTGGCGGACGCTGCCGCGGCACCCGAGGCTCTGCTCGGCCGTGCTGAAGGTCGTGCCGATGTCGTCGCGGCGGGTCGGCGGCGCCCCGCTGGGCGCGTCCGGGGCCGGGGAGGAACCGGGTCGTTGACCTCGGGCGACCGGGAGCTGCCGGCGACCGGGACCGGCCTGCCCGTCGGCAGCAGTCGCGCGCCTGGGCGGCTCGGCCTCATGCGTTTCGGACGGCGGGGGCTTGCGCGTCTCAGGGGACCGGGTCTTGGGCGCCTGAGGCATCCGGGTCTTGGGCGCCTCGGGCGAGGGGGCCTCGCGCGCTCGCTCGTGCGGGCCGCGCTCGTGGTGGCGCCTGCCATGGCGGTCGCCAACGGGATGAACTACACGTACAACCTGGTCATGGCCCGCATGCTGGGCCCGTCCGGCTACGGTGCCCTCGGCGCGCTGCTGGCGCTGGTGGTGATCGGCACCGTCCCCGGCTACGCCCTGCAGGCGGTCGTGGCCCGCCACACCGCGCTCCGCGCCACCTCGCCTGAAGCGCGCGAGGCCCCCTCGCCCGAGGCGCCCAAGACCCGGATGCCTCAGGCGCCCAAGACCCGGTCCCCTGAGACGCGCAAGCCCCCGCCGTCCGAAACGCATGAGGCCGGGGACCGAGCCGTCGCCGACCTGTGGTCCAGGACGCTGACCACCGTCCTGGCCGTGGGGGTCGGGCTCGGGCTGGTCACGGTCGCGGCCGGGCCCTGGCTCAGCGGCTATCTCCGCCTGGGCTCGGTCGCGCCGATCCTGTGGCTCGCGGTCGCCGTGGCCCCGCTCCCGGTGCTCGCGGCCGTCCAGGGCATGCTGCAGGGTCGGGAGCGCTTCGCCGCGCTCGCCGCCGTCCTGCTCGCCGCGGCCGCCGGCAAACTGGCCGCCGGGATCGGCCTGGTGCGGGCGGGCGGCGGGGTGAGCGGTGCGCTCGCCGGCGCGGCGGCCGGCTCGCTGCTGGCAATGCTCCTGGCGCTGGCCTTCGTGCGCCCGACGCTTGCCGGGGTGGAGACGGCCCTGGGTCGCGTGCGCACCACGCCCGGCTTTGGTCGCGCGCGCACCATGCCCGGCCTCGGTCGCCTGCTCCCGCTCCGCATCGGGCGCGAGGTAGTGGGGGCGGCCATGGCCATCCTCGGCCTGCTGCTGCTCGCCAACGTGGACGTGCTGCTGGCCAGGCACTACCTGGGCGGGGACGAGTCGGGGCTGTACGCGGCCGGTGCGGTGGTGGCCAAGATCGCCTACTGGGCGCCGCAGTTCGTGGTCACCATCGTCTTCCCCCGGCTGTGCACCACCGGCGACCGCAGGCGGCTGCTCGGCCGGGCCGCTGCCGCCATGGCCGGGTTCGGCGCGCTGCTGGTGGCCGGCGCGGCGGTCGCACCGCAGCTGGCCGCGACGCTCCCGTTCGGGCAGGCCTACCTCGCCGTGGGCCCGGCGCTGCCGTTGTTCGCCGCCCTCGGCACCTGCCTCGCCCTGGTCCAGCTCGTGCTGTTCTCCGGGATCGCCACGGCCGACCCCCGCCTGAACCGGGTCCTGCTGGCCGCGGTGGTGGCCGAGATCGGCCTCGGCTCCGTGGCCCTGCACGGTTCGGTGCTCCAGATCGTGGGGGTGGCGCTTGGAGGGGCCGGGACCGTGCTCGTCTCCGGCTGGCTCGTCGAGCGCCGGCCCCGTCCGGGTCCGGGCCGGTGAGCCCGGCGGGCGCAGGAGGAGCCAGGGGGGTGCGCCAGTGAGCGAGCTGCGGCGGCTCGACCGGCCGATCCGGCCGACCAAGCCGGACCGCCGCCCGGGGTGGCTCCGGAGGCGGCTTCCCGACCAGCTCACCGAGCCGGTCGCCTACCTGGCCTTCGCCGCGCTCGCGCTCGCCGTCCTCTTCCTCACCGACCGGGGCTTGTTCACCCCCGACACCAAGCCGGAGCTGTACCTGGCGCCGGCGCGGGCCCTGGGTACGGCCCTGTCGACCTGGTCGCCCGACCCATACCTCGGCCAGCCCAACTTCGACACCGGCCTCGCCCCGGCCGCCCTCGCCCTGGCCGGCCTGCGCGCCCTGGGCGCCGAGCCCTGGCTCGCCGTGCGCCTGTGGCGGGCGCTGCTGCTGCTCGCCGCCGGGTGGGGCGCGGTCCGGCTGTTCCACGAGGTCGCGCGCGACGGTGCCGACACAGGTGGGGCGAGCGCCGGTGCCGACACGGGTAGGGCGAGCGCCGGTCGCTCGAACGTGGCCGGGCGGGTGACCGCCGCCGTGGTGTACGTCGCCAACCCCTACGTGGTCGTGGCCGGGGCGACCAACCCGATCCTGGTGCCCTACGCGTTCCTGCCCTGGCTGCTGCTGGCGCTCGCCCGCAGCGTGCGCCGGCCCCGGTCGTGGCGCGCGCCGGCCGCCTTCGCGCTCGCCTTCGCCCTCTGCGGAGGCATGAACGCCGGCGTGGTCCCGTTGTTCATGCTGCTGGCCGTGCCCTGCTACCTCGCGTACGAGCGGCACGCCCTTGGCACGGCATGGCGCGACCTCGGCGCGGCCACCGGCCGCTGCCTCTCCCTCACGCTGCTCGTGTCGCTGTACTGGCTGGTGCCGGCGGCGCTGGCCAGCGCCAGCGGCGCGGCCATCGCCGCCACCACTGAGACCCCCCGCGACGTGGCGGGAGCGTCGTCCTGGGCCGAGACGCTCCGCCTGCTCGGCCTGTGGACCCTGTACGGCCGCACGGGCGACCAGCCGTTCCTGCCCGGCCTGGTCACCTACCTGACCAACCCGCTGGTGGTGCTCGCCTCCTTCGCGGTCCCGGCCGCCGCGGCCGCGGCCGCCCTGGCCTCGCGGGCCAGGGCCAGGGCGCTGTCGGCCTACCTGCTCGCGGTGGCCGCGCCGGTGATGGTCGGGCTGTTCCCGCCGGGCGCACCCTCGCCGTTCGGGCGGCTGCTCGAGGCCGCGTTCGAGCGGCTGCCAGGGGCGATCGCGTTCAGGACCACCAACAAGGCCGGCGCCCTGGTCGCGCTCGCCCTGACCCTGCTGATCGCGCTCGGCGCCGCCGAGCTGGCCGTCTGGCTCTCGACCAGGAGGACGGGCGGGGGCGGGCGGCGGGCGCTCCACGACGGGCGGGCGCTCCACGACGGGCGGGCGCCGTACGAGCGCATGGCCGGGGCGGTGGTGGCCATGGCGGTCGTCCTGGCCGTGGCCGTCCTGCCCGCCTGGACCGGCGGGCTCAACCTGGCCGGCTACCGGATCCCCGGGTACTGGCGGCAGGCGGCCAGCGACCTCGACCGCGGGCCGGCGTCGACCCGGGTGCTGATGCTCCCGGGCCAGGTCCAGGCGGACTACCGCTGGGGGATGCGCGGTCCCGACGACCTCGACGGCTCGCTGCTGGCCAGGTCGTCGGTGCTGCGCTCCACGGTCCCCAACGGCTCCCGCGAGCAGGCCAACTTCCTCGCCGCCCTCGACGTGGCCCTGGCCACCGGCGCCCCCGACGGGACGGTGAGCGCGATGGCTCGCTACCTGGGCGCCAGCGAGGTGCTCGCCCGCTACGACCGGGTCTGGGAGGCCGAGGGGGGCGCGCCGCCGTCGGCGCTGGCCGCCGCCCTCCGCCGCGACCCGGACCTGCGCCGGGAGGCCTCCTACGGCCGGCCCGGCGAGCACACCGTCGCACCGGCGGGCGCCGCGGAGGGTGACGCCGCGCTCACCCCCCTCGAGCGCTGGTCGGTGGCTCGTGCCCGGCCCGTGCTGCGGACCGAGCCGGCCCAGGGCGTCGTGCTGGTCGACGGGGACAGCTTCGCCCTGCCGTCGCTCGGGCGCCTGGGGCTCCTGCGCGGCCAGCCGCCGTTCCGGCTGCTCGGGTCGGCCAGCCTCGACGAGACCGCGCTGGCCCTGGACGACGGCGCCCGCATCGTGCTCACCGACTCGAACCGGCGCCGGGCCTGGGACACCCACCGGGCCGGCACCTCGTACTCCCCGACGCTCCGGGCCGACCAGCCGGTCGCCTCACCCACCTCGGGCGGCGGGCCGGGCGCCTCCCTCACCCTGTTCGACGACCCCGCCGACCAGAGCGTGGCCGAGCTCGAAGGCGCCCGCGCGGTGACCGCGACCAGCTCGGGCATCCCCTTCGGGCTGGCCCCCTGGGGCAAGCCCGCGCTCGCGTTCGACGGCGACCCCCGGACGGCCTGGGTCACCGGTGCCTACGGGACCGCCGTGGGCCAGTCGATCACCATCGAGTTCGGCCGGCGGGTGAAGGTCTCCCGCCTCACCCTCCGCCCCCTGCAGGGCAGCCCGGCCCAGGTCTCGAGCGTGCGGATCAAGCTCGACGGCCGCACCCAGGACGCCCAGGTCCCGGCCCAGCCCGAGGTCGTCGTGCCCGTGCCGGAGACCGAGACCTGGGGCGCCACCGTCGAGATCACCGGGGTGCGGGGCGGGGCCGGCCTGAACCCGGTCGGCTTCTACGAGATCGACATCCCCGGGGTACGGGTCGCCGAGGGCGTCCGCATGCCCGAGCGTTTCCGCGAGCTGGCCGGCTCGCTCGACAAGGGCGCGGGCAAGCGGCTCGCCGCCACCCCTCTCGACGTCGTCATGACCAGGGCGGCCGGGGACCCGGGGCAGGCCGGCGACGACGAGGAGCGGGTGGTCGACCGCCGCTTCTGGCTGCCCGACGAGCGCTCGTTCGGCGTCGCCGGCCGGGTGACGGCCGGCCCCGGCCTGCCCGAGCCGGTCGTCGACCAGCTCGCGGGCCTGCCCAATGAGGTGGTGGCGCGCTCGTCGTCGCTCGCGTTCGACTCGCTGGAGGTGCGCGCCTCAGCCGCGTTCGACGGCAACCGGGACACCGCCTGGGTCCCGGCCGGTCGCGGGCCTGGGGAGCGGATCGAGGTCTCGTTCCCCGAGCGCGACCTCGACCACGTCGTCGTCAGGCAGGACGTGCCAGCGTCGCTCAAGGACCGGCAGGGCGCCGACGTGGCCGTCCAGGCCGAGCTGTCGATCGACGACGGGGAGCCGCGCCGGGTCCGCCTGCACTCCGGGGCGGCGCGGATCGACTTCCCCAAGCGCCGGGCGAGCCGGCTCCGGCTCACCATCATCGAGGTCGCCGGCCTCGGCGGCGGGGTGCGAATCAGCGAGATCGAGGCCCCGGGGGTGGAGCTCCGGCCCGCCAGGCCTGGGCCGCTCAAGGGCTGCGCGCAAGTGGCCAAGGTCGACGGCGCCCCGCTCCGCCTCGCCGTGAAGGGCACCTTCGAGCAGCTCGTGAACGGGGCCGCCCTGGCGGTGGGCCCGTGCCCGGGGGAACCGCCGCTGCGCCTCCGGGCCGGGGAGCACCGGCTCAGGGCCGAGCCCGGGTGGCTGATCGACCTGCTCGGTCTCTCCTCCACCGGCGACGGCGACGGCAAGGCGCGCAGAGCCCAAGGGGCGGCTCCGGCCCCGCCCCGGATCACCGTCACCTCGGCCACACCAACCCGGACCACGCTGACCACCGAGGCTGCGGACGGCCCTTACTACCTGGTGCTCGGGCAGGGCTGGGATCCCCGCTGGCGCGCCACGATCGACGGGCTGCCGCTGGGGCCGCCGGCGGTGGTCGACGGGTACTCGGCCGGCTGGCGCATCCCGGACACCCGGGCCCACCTGGTCGCGATCGACTTCGCCCCGCAGCGCTGGGCCCGGCTCTCGCTGGTTGCCTCCCTGGCCGGGCTCGCCCTCGTGCTGGTCCTGCTCGCCGGCGTGGGCGCTGTCCGGCGCGGCCGGGAACCGGAGGCGCGCGTCCGCGTGCCGAGACGCGTCCGCGTGCCGAGAGGGGGAGGGGAACCGGAGGCGCGCCTCGGCGTGCCGAAGGAGGGAGGGGGACCGGAGGCGCGCTCCCGGGAGGCACGCCTGGCCCTGCCGGGAGGCACGCCTGGCCTGCCGGACGGCAACGAGGGTGGGGGCGCATGAGCGGGCGGCTCGGGCCGGCGCTGCCCCTGGTCGCGGTGCTCTGGCTGCTGGGCGGCTGGGCCGGGCTGCTGGCCGGCGTGGCCATCGCGGCCTGGGACTGGTTCAGGGCGCCGTCCCCGCGCCAGCTCCTGCGCCTCTCGCTGGTGCTGTTCGGGCTGGTCCCGCTGGCCGTGCTCGCCCGCGGCCTGCCCACGCCGGCCACGGTCAGCCCGGACTTCGCCAGCGGCAACCCGGTCGCCCACGGCCTGGCCGGGGCAGCCCTGGCCCTGCTCGTCCTCGGGATCCTGCGCGACGTCCGGCCGCCCGAGCGGCTCCCGGACCGGCCGGGCGAGACCGCCACGGGCGAGACCGCCACGGGCGAGCGCCGCAGCCTGGCCGTGCGCAGGCCAGCGCCCGAGCTGGACCCCTACGTCGAGCGCCCAGGGCGCGGAGCCGACCGGTGAGCGCCGGCCCGGCCGCACCCGGGAGCGCGGGGCGAACCGGCGCTCCCCTGGTGTCGGTGGTGGTGCCCACCCGCGACTCGGGGCGGACCATCGAGGCCTGCCTGCGCGCGGTGCGGGCCCAGACCCACCCGGACATCCAGCTGATCGTGGTCGACAACGGCAGCTCGGACGCGACCTGGCCGGTTGCCGCGCGCCTGGCCGACGTGGTCCTCCGGGCCGGCCCGGAGCGCAGCGCGCAGCGCAACGCCGGCATCGCCCGGGCCGCCGGCGACTGGGTGCTCTGGATCGACTCCGACATGGAGCTGGCGCCCGACGTGGTCGAGCGGTCGCTGGCCGCCGCCCGGGACGCCGGGGCGACCGGCGTGTTCGTCACGGAGGCGAGCACCGGCTCGGGCTTCTGGGCCCGCTGCCGCGCCCTGGAGCGACGCTGCTACGCGGGCGAGCCCCGGATCGAGGCGCCCCGGCTGGTGGCAACCGCCTACCTGCGCCGGACCGGCGGCTTCGCTACCTGGCTGGCCGGCACCGAAGACGCCGAGCTGCGCAACCGCATGCTGGCCGACGGCGCCGGGCTGGCCAGCGCCGACGCGCTGATCCTCCACGACGAGGGACGGCTCTCCCTGCCCGGCGTGGTCCGTAAGCGCTTCTACTACGGCAGGGGGCTGCCGGCCTACCGCCGGGCCCACCCGGGGGCGGTGTCGGCCCAGGCGGGCGCCACCGCCCGCGCGATGTGGCGCCAACGCCGGCTGCTGGCCGCCGATCCGCTCCACGCCCTGGGCGTGGCCGTGCTCCGCGCCTGCGAGGCAGCCGCATGGGCCGCGGGCGCGGCCGTGGCAGCGGCGGGATCCACCCGACCATGGCACAGGCGCTCTTGAGGGGTCATGGGCGGACACACGTCAGCCGAAGCGGATCAGCATCGGGCACTGACCTGCGGAAACGCCGGCGCTGGCCCGCTCGGCCTCGGTGAAGGCGGCACACGGGTGCGCCGGCGGGGCGGCCAGGCGCCCGCCGTGCTGCCGCGCGCTCCGCACCCAGACCGGGATCATTTGCTCCTCGTGACTGAGCAGGACCCATGCCCGCCGCGTGCCAGCGGGCACCCTGTCCAGCGCCTGCTTGACGAACTTCGGGGTCCGCCCCTTAGCCACCACCAGGCGCCGGTCGTCCGGGAAGGCGACCTCGAACCGGATCGTCCTGGCTCCCGAGGCGGGCACGAACGTCGGCTGCTCCGACCCGTAGTAGGCCCACTGGTAGGCGGCCATGCTGCCGAGCACGACCACGTCGCCGGGCCGGCGCAGCTCCTGGACGAGCCGGATCTGGCCCCTGACGTTCTCGTCGAACATGGAGACCCTGGCCGCCTGCCTCGCCTCGGGAAGGAAGATCGCGCCCGCCCCGACGAGCACGGCAAGCCCGAGCACGGCCGTGCCGCGCCAGCGCAGGGCGAGGCTGGCCAGGGCAGCCACGCCCAGGGCGGCCAGCACGGTGGCCAGCACGGTCAGGAACATGCTGGTCCGCGCCTCGAGGAACGGGTAGCGGCGCTGCATCGCGGCGACCCCGACCTCGACCACGAGGATGGGCAGGACGAGCGCGGCCGCTGGCGCCCCGGCCCGCCAGAGCGCGGCCACCCCGGCCACGAGCAGGGCGAGCGCGAGCGGCCAGGGCCCGAACCCGATCGACTCGATCGCGATGACCGCCCGCGGGGCGATGAACCGCCACGCCTCGTCCCAGCCCTCGGTCGACGGGATGAACCGCCCCTTCCAGTACCGCTGCATGTCCACGCCGTTGCTGGCCGCGACCGACGCCCGGTAGATCCAGGCGTCGGCGACGGCGACCACGGCACCGGCCGCGGCGACCCAGCCGAGCCGCCGCCAGGCCAGCCGGGCCAGCGAGGTCAGCGCGAGCCCGCCGAACACGGCCGCGGTCACGAACAGCGCGGTGTTGGCGACCAGCAGCGACACCACGGCGACGGCCGCCGCGACGCCCAGCCGTACCGGCGACCAGCGCCGCTCCACCCAGGCGACCAAGGCGACGAGCAGCAGCGCGGTGAACGCCTCGGCGCTGTACTGCTTGAGGTAGGGGTAGCTGAGCGCGGTGGGGGCGAGCACGGCGGCCAGGCCGGCCACGGGCGGCCCGATCCAGCGCGCCCATGACGGGCGGCGGGCAGCCCGCCCGGCCGTGACGGGGTCGCGGGGCTCGGGCCCGAGCTGCCGCCCCAGGAACCAGGCGGGAACTGCGCCTGCCACGGCGAACACCAGCGGCAGCAGCCGGTAGCGCTCGGCATCCCCCCAGCGGGGCACGGCGCGCAGCAGCACGGTCCAGCCGATCGGCGTCGACAAGCTCACCAGGCGGAGCTGGTCCCAGGGTGCCCGGGTGGAGTCGGCCACCCAGCTCTCGTCGAGCCAGAACGGGTGGGTGAACAGCCGGGAGGGGTGCCGGACGCGGGCCGCGAGCAGGGCGAGGGCGACCATGGCGAGCACCTCGGCGCTCCAGAGGACCCATCGTGGCAGGCTCGCCGCCGCGTCCCACCCCGTCCACCTGGGAAGACCCCCGAGGGAGCGGCCGTCGTGCTGGGGCCGCGGATCATCGACGGCCATGTCACCTCCCGGCCCCTCCGCGCCGACTCCTGGAGTAATAAGAGGGCCGACGACGCCAAGAGGTTGCAAGGTACCTGAATCGAGAGCTTTCTGTTACCCGCGAGGATCCATGTCGTCGCGGCAGACCCCGAAATCGCCGCCGCCCTTCGCGGCGGACGGGCGGCGACCGGCTACCCGGCGGCGAGGCGGAACGCCTCGCCCATGCGTGCGCACTGGCGGCGCAGCTCGTGCCGGTCGAGCACCATGCGCCGGTTCTCCTGGCCGACCCGGGCCCGCCTGGCCGGGTCGGCCAGGAACCCGAGCAGCGCCTCGGCCAGGGCCTCGGTGTCGTCGGGGACGCGCTCGTTGGGCGGCCGGACGGCCTCGTGGTTGGAGCCGCAGGCGGTGGTGACGACCGGGAGGCCGCTGGCCATCGCCTCGACGTAGGCCAGTCCGAACTGCTCGTTCCAGACCCGGGTCGGCCGCGGAGCGGTGACGAACACCGCCGCCCGCCGCAGCTCCCGGGCGACCCCCTCGCGGCCGGTGACGCCGAGGAAGCGGACCCCGCTCCCCGTCCGGGCCGCCTCGCGGCGCACCAGCCCTTCCAGCGGGCCGCAGCCGGCCACCCGCAGCTCGGCCTCGGGCAGCCTCCCGCGCACCACCCGGAAGGCCTCGAGCACCCGGTCGATGCCTTTGTTGGCGGCGAGTGGGGAGACGAAGGCGGCGACCGGCTCGCCCACCGGCGCCCCGGGTGGGTGGAACAACTCGGTATCGACCCCGGGGAGCACGACCCGGCAGCGCTCCTCGGGCAGGCCGAGGGCGACGCAGTGGTCGCGGGCGGCCTCGACGAAGCAGAGGAACAGGTCGGCGGAGCGGGCCCGGCGCACCGCCTGGCGGTAGGGCGGCAGCCGGTACAGGGGCGTGTCGGGGTCGTTGGCCCAGACGAGCACCGCCTGGCGCTGCCCCCGGCGCCTGGCCAGCGCGCTCGCCTGCCCCGTGACCAGGCCGCAGAGCTCCAGCGAGGCGAGCCACTCCTGCCCGTCGAGGATCGGCGCCGGGATCGAGCCGAGCCCCCGGAGCCAGGCGAGCGCCCCCGCCTCGACGAAGCGCCTGGTCGGCTGGTGATACGGGCGGTGCACGAAGCCGACCGCCTCGGCCGGCCGCGGGCTGCCGACCGCCTCGGGAGGCCGTGGGCTGCCGACCGCGGTGACCACCGCCCCAGGCATCAGCGACAGCCAGTGCAGCTCCCGCCAGGGCCGTTGTCCCGGGAGCATGAACCACATCAGCGGCAGCGGCGGCGGGTCCTGGTCCAGCGGGATCCCTCCCGAGCGAGTCGGCAGCCGACGGGGGACATCTTGCCGCAGCCTTCGTTCGCGTGGGGAAACTCGCTCTGGCGGCGAGCGCCGGCCTTGGTCACCGTCCTCCCCCACGGCCCCCTGCCCCCCGCGCCGGTGCCATGGCCAGGCGGCTCCCACCACCCCACGGCCCCAGAGAGCGCCGGTGCCATGGTCGGGTGGGGTCAGTACCAGTGGTGGGCGAGCCAGAACGCCATCGCCGCCTCGGCCGTGCCGTAGCGGTCGCGGACGTAGGCCCGGAAGGCGGCGAGCTGCTTGGCGCAGTCGCTGGTGGCGTAGTCCGCGCCCAGGTGGCGCAGACGCTGGTCGAGCAGGAGCTGCCCGAGCCCAAACGCCGTCGACCCTGGGTTCTGGGCGCTGGGGTAGCCGCTCGACTCGTGCTCGATGATGAACCGCTCGGCGGCGGACATGCCGGTCAGGTCGCAGCGGACGCCGCCGTGCACCGAGGCCCTCCCGGTCCGGGCCAGGGCCGCGAGCACCAGGGCCCGGTGCGCGGCCTCCCGGCGGCGCTGCTCCGCGGCCACGGCCTGGCGTACCGCGGCGTCTGCGGCGTCGAGCAGCGCCTGCCCGGTGGCCAGCTCGGCAGCCAGCTCGGCCCGGCGGGCGGCAAGGCGGCCCTGCTCGACCCGGAGGTCGGCCTGGCTCCGGCGCAGCTCGGCCAGGGCCAGCTCTACCCTGCCGGTGGCCACCTCGACCACGAGCAGGTCGCGCTGGCCGCCGCGCAGGGTCTCGGCCATGGCCCGGCGCGCCATCTCCAGCCCGGCCGGGTCGGCGACGTACAGCAGGGGCTCGAACGGCGCCAGCGGCCCTTGCATGTAGAGGTGGCGGACCTGCTGATCGTATCGATCCCTGGCGTCGCCGAGCACCCGCTCGGCCTCGTCCAGCTCGCCTTGGCGCACCGCCGCGGTCGCGGTGAGCAGGTCCGCCCGTGCCTGGGCCGCGTCGGCGGCGGCGGCCAGCCTCTCCGCCCGTTCGGCCACCTCACGCACCCGTCGGCGCAGCTCCGCCGCCTCGGCCTTCGCGGCGGCCTCGCCAGCCGGCGCCCGGAGCACGCGCGCCGCGCTGCCAGCCGGCGCCCAGAGCACGCCCGCGGCGCTGCCAGCCGCTACCCGGGGCACGCCCGCGGCGCCAGCAGCTGGCGACCAGGCACCAGCGGGCGACCAGGCGAGAGCAGGCAACCCACGGCCCGGCGGGTCCGCCAGGGCGGGAGAGCCGGTCAGGACGGCGACGGCGGCCAGGACGGCCGCCAGCAGGACGGGGGTCGATGGTCTTCGCACGTCGCGCTCCAAGCGGCAGGCAGGCGTCGACTGGACGGCGAAGCCGACGCGGCTGGACGGCGGAGCCGGCCCGGGCCGCCATGGCGGACCGGGCCGGGGACCGGGTGCTCCTCTCGCCCCTTCGGTGAGATCGAGGCAAACTTGAGGGATCGGCGGCACCCGACCGGGGCCGCCCCGGGATCGAGCGACAGGACGCACCGGTGACCGAGCACTGCCAGGACGACCTGCCGGCCCTGCTGACCGGCGAGCTGCCGCCCGCCGCGCTGGCAGCGGCCACCCGTCAGGCCGCTCTCGAACTCGCGCGGGACCGAGGCGCCCCGCTGGTGCTGTTCGACCGCTCGCCCGAGCTGTACCTATCCTGCACGCCATCGTGACGACAGGGACCAGCCGAGACGCCTCAGGGACCAGCCGAGACGCCCCGGGGACCAGCCGAGACGCCCCAGGGACCAGCCGAGACGCCCCAGGACGGCCTGCGCGCCCCTTCTTTTCTGGGCGGCCGGGCGTCGCGGCCACGCGGGCCGAGGCGGTCCAGGCTGCCGGGGTCGCGGTCGCCCTCACCGCTGCCTGGCGGCTGGTTACCCCCCTGGTCGGCCAGCCCGTCTGCTGCGACGCCGGCCACTACCTCGAGATGGCGGCCGACCCGGGCCAGGCTGTGATCCGGCCCTACAGCTCGAGGGTGCTCGTGCCCTGGCTGGTCCACCTGCTCGGCGGCGAGCCGGCCACCACCTACCATGCCATCTCTCTGGCCTGCCTGGCCGCCAGCGGCCTGCTCGTCTACCTGCTGGCCCGGCGGCTCGGTGCGAGCCACGGCTGGGCGCTGGCGGCCACCGCGGGCCTGCTGTGCAGCCGGGGCTGGGTCTTCTACCTGTACGACCCCTACCTGTCCGACCCGGCCGCGTTCGCGCTGCTCGCCGGGGCGTTCCTGGCCCTGGTCCGGGCCCGGCCGACCTGGCTGGTCGCGCCGTTGCTGGTGCTCATGGCGGGCACCCGCGAGCTGTTCGCCGGCGTCGCGCTGCCCGTCTACGCCTGGCTCGCCTCCGGCCGCCGCCTCGACCGGGCTGCGGCGCTGCGCACGGCCGCGCTGCTGGCACCGGCCGTCGTGGCCTTCGTGCTCGTGCTGGCGTACGCACCCAGCCTGCCGTCGGTCGAGTACTCGCAGTCGCCCGCCACCGTGCTCGGGCACGTCCTGCGCACACGCATGGACCAGGACGGCCCGTTCTGGCTGGGCAGCGCGTTCGCGATGTCGCTGGGCGTGTGGTGGCCGCTGGCCGTGGCCGGCCTGGGGTCGGGACCGGTCCGCCGCCTGGCCTGGTGGCTGGCGCCGGTCTTCGCCAACTTCCTGATCGGCTGGGACTGGTCCCGCTACGCGCTCTACGCGTTCCCCGTGGTCATGCCGGCGGCTGCGCTCGCCCTGGCCCGGTCGCCCCGCCCACGGCTCCTGCTCGGCGTGGTCGCGCTGCAGGCGCTCCTCCCGCTGGCCGACCTCGCAGCCGGCAAGCCCCAGCTCAACCGCGCCGGCCCGTCGCTCGCGATCTCCCTGGCCCTGACCGCCGCGGTGAGCGTGCTCCTGCTGCTCGACCGGGGCCGCTCCAGGTCCCCGGCCCTGGTCTCCCGAGCCGGGAGCGACCCGCCCCAGGCGGGTCAGGCCGGGGCGTCGGGCACCAGGTAGAACGGGCTGGTGTAGGCGACCGCGTCGCCGGCGGCCAGGAACTCGCCCCTGGCCCTGGGGTCGGCGGGCTCGGCCGGGTCGGTCACCCGCAGGACGACCCAGGAACCGTCCGCGGCGTCCACCCGGACGTCGAACGTGAGCGGCAGCTGGTCCGGCCGGGGCACCTTGACCTCAACCGACTCGGTCACCACGGGCATGGGCCAGCCCGGGCGGAGGACCTGGACCAGCAGCGGCCGACCCCACCAGCTCGGGCCGCGGTCGACGTCGAGCTGGAAGCGGACCGGGCCACGCCAGTGGGCGAGCAGGCCGCCCATGGGGGTGCGCCCGGCGACCGCATCGAGGCGGAGCCCCGCGAGCCGGGTCGCGAAGCAGCGCCGGTCGAGGAGGGCCGCATGCACCCCAGAACGGGTGAGCGAGCCGACGTGCAGGCCGGTGCGGCCCTTGCCCGGCTCGAAGCCCCAGTTGGTGCCGTGCTCGTCGCTCACGCCGGTGAGCCCGGGCCGCCAGCCCGCCTCGAGGCATTCGACCAGGGGAGACGGCCATCCGGCGTCGGTGCCCTCGAACAGGTAGTCCTCGTCGCGGTTGAAGATCTCGAACGACACCAGCCGGGAGGCGACGGCTGGGTCGAACGCGAAGCCGGAAAAGCGGCCCACCTCCCGCCCGGGGTGGTTGAAGCCGGCCAGGCTGGCCAGCCTGGGGGACGGAGCCCCCGGTGCAGGCTCGGCAAGCCAGCGCCACAGGGGCGCGACAGACGGGCTCGCCGTCGCCCGGGGGTGCAGGTAGTGCTGGGAGAACCACACGTTCACGTGTCCGAGCCACGGGTGGGACCACTCGAACCCCCGCAGGGAGACGAAGGCCCCGTCCTCCCTGGCCTGGTCGGCCAGCTGCTTCAGGCGCCGCCAGGCCGCCCGGTCGATCGAGTCGGGCGGTGGGTGGGCGGTCAGCTCCTCGGCGGTCAGCTCCTCGGGCGCGATCGCGGCGTGGTCGGTGATGGCGGCGACGTCGAGCCCGGCCGCGCGCATGGAGTCGAAGGCGCGGCCGGGCTCGCCGTCGCCGTCGGAGATCAGCGTGTGGTTGTGCAGGTCGGCGTGGACGAGCCGGGTCTCGGGGGAGAGCGGGGAGGCGCGGTTCACCCGCGCGCCGGGCACGGGTGGACGGGGCCCGCCGGAGCGGCGGAGACGTTCCCGGGACGGTCCTTGCATGCCGCCAGGGTACGTGGCCGGACCCCCCTTGAATCACGGGGACTGCCGGGCGACACTCGGACTCCCTACTACCTCGCCCTACCTCGCTATCACAGCGGTATCACAGGAGGTCGAACGATGGTCAGCAGCGGTATCACAGGAGGTCGAACGATGGTCAGCATCGGCGACCGCGTGCTCGTCGAGTCGGAGAAGGTCGGCAGCTCCACCCGGAGCGGCGTGGTCACCGGGGTGGAGGGCAACCTGATCACCGTGCGCTGGGACAGCGGCTCGGTGTCGGTGTTCATCCCGAGCGCCGGATGCCTCACCGTCACCGGCAAGGAGGAGCCCAGCCCGACCGCGGGCGCCTGACGGCTCCACACGCCAAGGCGCCGTCGCTCACCGAGGGCGTCCGACGTCGTGCACACGCCGGTCACCAGGCGCCCGGCCGAGGGCGTCCGACGTCGTGCACACGCCAGGGCGCCCGTCGCCCGAGCGGAGAGGGCGCCGGCGACGCTACCTGCCGTCCCCACGGATCGCCGGCGGGAGCTGGTCGAACCAGGCCAGCACGGCCCGCTCGTAGGCCAGGCCGAAGTCGAGCGTGGCCATGGCATACGGGTCGGGCTGGCCGCCGGCCGCCCGCGCAGCCTCGTGGAGTTGCTCGTACCGGGCCAGCCGCTCGGCATGCTCGGCCCGGTGGCCATGCACGAAGGCGGCCAGTCGTTCGGGCCGGAGGTGCCGGCCGAACGCGATCGTCAGCAGCAGCGGGTAGCGGATACTCTCCGGGCCGGGCTCGCGGTCGACCCAGGCGGCGAACGCGGCCCGTCCCGCGTCGGTGATGGCGTAGGGCTGGCGCTCGCGCGGGCCGCGCTCACCGGCCGTGACCAGGCCGGCGTCGGCCATCGCGGCGAGCTCCCGGTACACCTGGCTCTGGCTGAGCGACCAGAAGTCGCCGATCGCCGCCTGGGTGGTGGCGACCAGGTCCCAGCCGGTCATCGGCCCCTGGTGCAAGAAGCCGAGCAGGGACGCCGCAGTGGCGTTGAGCGGACGGTCGGGCATGGGCGCCCCCTCGGAACGACTTGACACTCCACTGTGGCAGGTCCAGGCTGGGCGACGCACCACCCTCCACTGTGGAGGGTCAGCGTACCGCATGAACGGGGGTACCGATGCTTGCGACGCTCGCGCTCTCGCCTGATTCCCGGAGCACCGCCGGGCTCCTCCTGCTGACGATCGTCGCCGTCGAGTCAGGCGGCTGGTTCATGCTGCGGGTCGTGCGCGGCCAGCAGCCGATGACCGGGTTCCAGCAGTCGTTCGCCAGGGCCGGGCATGCCCACGCCGGCGTACTGGTGACCCTGGCCCTGGTCGGCCAGATCCTGGCCGACGCGGCCGACCTGAGCGGCGTGCTCGCCTTCTTCGCGCGCACCGGCATCTGGGCCGCGGCCATCCTGATGTCGGCCGGGTTCTTCCTGTCCTCGGCCGGCCGTGACGTCACCAAGCCCAACCGGCTGATCGTGCTGGTCTACGCGGGCGCGGTCTCGCTCGCCCTCGGCGTGGTCTCGCTCGGCATCGGCCTGCTCGCCGCGTAGCAGGGCGGTCGGGGGCACCCTCGGCGAGTACCCCCTGCCAGACAGCCCCGCCGAGCATCCGCGACCCCGCCGGGCACCCCGCCAGGCACCCATCGGCGGGCACCCGCGACCTCGCCGGAGGACCCCCGGCGCGAACCCCCCGGCCTCGCGACCTCGGCGGGCACCCCCCGCCGGGCATCCCCCGCACCCGCGACCTCGGCTGCTCCCGCGACCGCCCCCTCCTCAGCGGGGGTGGACGACCAGGGCGCTGCCGCCCCCGCGGCGGGCCGGCTCCGCCGCGGCCTGGAGCAGGCCGCCGGGCAGGAAGGCGACCCCGGCGGCCGCCCCGAGCTCGGCGACGGAGCCGAGCCTCTGGCCGAGGGCCTGGAGCGCGACCGCCTCGGGGGTGGCCAGGAACGCCGGCTCGGCCTGGCCGGGGTCGGCGTTGCGCTGGGACGCCCTGGGCGCGGCGATCGCCTCGGGCAGGCTCATCCCGAAGTCGAACCGGTTGACCAGGATCTGCAGCACGGTGGTGATGATCGAGGCCCCTCCCGGGGAGCCGACCGCCAGCACGGGCCGGCCGTGGTCGAGCACGATCGTCGGGCTCATCGAGCTGCGGGGCCGCTTTCCGGGGGCGGGCAGGTTGGGGTCGGGCACGCCTGGGAACAGGGGCACCGGGTTGAAGTCGGTCAGCTCGTTGTTGAGCAGGAAGCCATAGCCAGGCACGGTGAGGGCGCTGCCCCCGGTCTGCTCGATCGTGAGCGTGTAGGCGACCACGTTCCCCCAGCGGTCGGCAACCGTGAGGTGGGTGGTGCTCGGCCCGCTGGCCTGGCCGCTCGCCCCGGTCCCGGTCGCGCGGCAGTCCCGGTCGAACGGCGGGAACGGGTCGCCGGGCGGGACCGGGCTAGCCGCCGCGCGCGGGCCGATCAGGCAACGGCGTTCCTCGGCGAACCCCTGGGCGAGCAGCCCGCGCAGGGGCACGCGCACGTAGGCGGGGTCGCCGATCCAGCGGTTGCGGTCGGCGAAGGCGAGCCGGGACGCCTCCAGGTAGTGGTGCAGCGCGAGCGCCCGCGGCTCGGCACCGAGCGGGAAGCCCTCCAGGATGTTGAGCGCCTCGCCCACGATGGTGCCGCCGCTCGAGGAGGGCGCCATGCCGTAGACCTCGCGGCCCCGGTAGGCGACCCGGGTCGGCGCGCGTGCGATCGTGCGGTAGTCGGCCAGGTCGGCCAGGGCCATCAGGCCGGGCCGGACGTTCAGGGTGGCGCCGGGCGCGACTGGCGGGTGCTGCACCGTGTCCACGATCGCGTGGCCGATCCGGCCCTGGTAGAACGGGGCCAGGCCCTTGGCGGCGAGGAGCCGGTAGGTGGCGGCCAGGTCGGGGTTGCGGAACGTGGACCCGACCGCGGGCGCGTCTCCTCCCGGGGTGAGGAACAGCTCCCGGGTCGGTGTGACCGCCCGGAAGCGGTCGAGGTTGGCCAGGGTCTGGTCGCGGAAGGTCTGGTCGACCACGAAGCCGCGCTCGGCCACCTGGATGGCGGGGGCGAGCGCCTCGCCCAGGGTGATCGTCCCGTACCGGGCCAGCGCGTCCCGCCAGGTGCCCGGGGTCCCGGGCACGCCGACGCCGAGCCCCGAGGTGACCCGCTCGGCGAACGGGATCGGCTGGCCGGTGGCCGGGTCGACGAAGCTGTCCTCCCGGAAGCGGGCCGGCGCGGTCTCGCGCCCGTCGATGGTGACCACCCGGCGCTCGCGGGCCAGGTAGACGACCATGTAGCCGCCCCCGCCGATGCCGGCCGAGTAGGGCTCGGTCACGCCCAGGATGGCCGCCGCGGCCACGGCCGCGTCGACCGCGTTGCCGCCCCGGCGCAGCACGCCCAGCCCAGCCTTGGACGCGTCGAGATCGACGGTGGCGATCGCCCCGCCGGTGCCGGTGGCGGTCGGCCGCTTCTCGGCGGTGGGGGCGGCCTGGCCGGCGCGCGACCCGGCCAGGACGGTGGCCGGCGCCAGCGTGAAGGCGAGGACGGTGGCGGCCAGCAGGGCGAGCAGTCGTCGCGGCATGGCTTCCTCCCGGCATCGGGGACATGCGGGACCCAGGGAAGACTAGCCCGCCTGAACTAGACAGAAAAGCAAGGCGAACGACGCTGCATCAGCGCCCCCCGCTCTCGGCCAGCCGATACACCCGGGCGGCGGTACCGCCGAACACCTCGTCCTGCTCGGCCGGTGCCAGGCCGGCCAGCAGCTCGTCGGCGGCCGCGACGACCTCGGCGTAGGACGCGGCGAGCAGGCACACCGGCCAGTCGGAGCCGAACATGACCCGTCCTGGACCGAACGCCTCGACCGCCGTGTCGGCGTACGGCCGCAGCGCCGCCACCGTCCAGGACGCCCGGTCCGCCTCGGTGACCATGCCGGAGAGCTTGCAGGAGACGTTGGGCTCGGCGGCCAGCTCCCGGATCCGGGTCGCCCATGGCTCCAGCGCCCCCGAGGCGATCGGCGGCTTGGACAGGTGGTCGAGCACGAAGGTCGTCTCGGGCAGTGCCCGCGCGGCATCGACGGCGGCGGGCAGCTGGCGCGGCAGCGTGAGCAGGTCGTAGCAGAGTCCCGCAGCACCCACGGCGCGCAGCCCGCGGCGTACGTCCGCCCGCACGAGCCAGCCAGGGTCCGGTTCGCTCTGCACGAGGTGGCGCACACCGACCAGACGGTCGCCACCTGGCAGCGCACGCAGCGCCGCCAGCAGCTCGGCGACGTCCGGCCGGGTGAGGTCCATCCAACCGACCACCCCGCCGATCAGGTCCGAGTCCGCCGCCAGGGCAAGGAACTCCGTCGTCTCCCGCAGATCGGGGAGGACCTGGACCAGGATCGTGCGCGTCACCCTGGCCACCGCGGCCGCCGGGACGAGGTCGGCCATGGCGAAGCTGCGGTGGATGGGGGCCATCCCCGCCTCGGTGAGCCAGGGCTGGTCCCGGACGCTCAGGTCCCAGACGTGCTGGTGGGCGTCGACCCTCGCGGGTCGCTCAGCGCCCTCAGCCCCTGGCCGCGGGAACGGCATCGGTCTCCCTTCACACGAGTACCGGCCACACGAGTAGCGGCGTGGCCTCACCGACTGGGTCCTCAGGCCCTGGCCGCGGGAACCGCATCGGTCTCCCCGGAAATGGGTTCGGCTGGCGGGTCGGACAGGTCGGTGGCGCCGGTGCCGGGCTCGCCGCCCGTCAAGAGGGGGCGTAGCCACATCTCGGTGCTGCCGACGTGCAGGAGCGCCGCGGCCTGGGCCAGGGCCGAGTCACCGGCGGCAAGGGCGGCGTAGATCGTCTCGTGCTCGGCCAGGGTGCGGCCCGCGGCGTTGGCGTCGACGAGTCCGCGCCAGCTGCGGGCGCGCAGGGTCTGGCTGGAGATGCGCTCGAGCAGGGTTGTCAGGGTCCGGTTGCCGGTGGCCGCGATGACGGCTCGGTGGAAGGCCGCGTCGTACCGGATCAGGCCCTCGACGTCGCCGGAGGACTCCCGCATGGCGTCGAGGTGTCCCTTGACCTCGGTGAGCTGGTCCGCGGAGATCCTGGTGGCGGCCAGCCCCGTGGCGACGGGCTCGAACAGCCGGCGCACCTCGGTGATCTCCAGGAGTGTCTCGCCCTGCAGCAGCTCGACGGCGATACCGACGCCTTCAAGGAGCAACCCCGGCTCGAGGCTGGTGACGTAGGTGCCGTCGCCCTGCCGCACGTCGAGCACACGAATGAGCGACAGGGCCTTGACCGCCTCCCGCAACGAGCTGCGGGACAGGCCGAGCCGCTCGGCCAGGTCGGCCTCTTTCGGCAGCCGATCACCGGGCCGCAGCTCGCCCGACACGATCATGCCTTTTATCTTGCCGATGGCTTCGTCGGTGACCGCCATGTGTGCCTCCCGGGGACGAGATGTCATGACCGATCGATGCCGAACCCGTCTCCAGACATCGCATGTCTACCAGGGTAGCGCCTCCTCGGGCAATGGCTATCTAGCGACAGCGAGCAGCTTCGTCGTTTGAGAAGACGCTGGCCCTTGGCGCTGTCTGGGCTGGCTTTCTTCCCGGAAACAGGCCCGAGCAAGGGCTATACGTCGGATGTATCTCGCGATCAGTCGCGCTCACGAGGCCACGAGACCGAACCAGCCACGGTGGTGAGACAAGTCGCGGAGGCCCAACGGCTCGTGGCACAGGCGAGCAGGAAGTCCCGCCTGACGGGCGCACAGCCCCCGCCTGAGCCTGGGCGGAGGTGTCCGTGATCGACGTGCACGGTTCCCGCGACCGCGACCGCGATCACGGACACGACCTTCGAGGCGGCCGGCTGGCCCTCAGTCGGGCTCGAGTACCTCCAGGCGGCGCACGCGCAGGTGGTCGATGTCGAGGCTGCCGATCCGCAGCTGCCGGATGACCGCCCGGCCGATCACCAGCCGGCCGATGGCGACGGCCCCAAGGGCGGCAGCCCCCGCGGCCACCGCGATGAGCGCGTTGAACCCGGTGCTCGAAGCGCCCGTGGCCGCGGCCCCCACCGCGGTCGCGCCCGTCGCCGTCGCGGCCCCGGCGGCCCCCTCGGCCGTCGCCGTCTCGGCTGCTGGCCGGATGGTCGTGTCGTCGCTGCTCAATGGACACCCCTTCGCCTGTCCGGGCCGACCGTCCGGCCCGGCGGCTGCTCGGCAGTGCCGGGGCTTGGCTCGGTCGGCGCATCACCTGAAGTGACCCATCATGGACCATCTCGTCTTCCTGCCCGCCGGCAACGCAGCGCTGAGCCGGCGCGCCAAGCAGGCAAGCCGCCTGTCGGCCGTGGTGGTCCGCTTCAGCCGCTCCCGCAAGCGGTACGAGCGGCAGGGGATCCTGGTGGAGGAGGCGGCCCTGGGGTGCGCCGAGGCGCAGTGCCTGGCCGACGAGGGCGCTCGCAGCCGACGCCGCGAGCGGGACCGGGAGCGGCGCGCCGACCAGGACCTGGCGTTCCAGGCTCGGCTGGCCGAGGAGATCCTCCGGCTGTTTCCGGGCTGCCCCACCCAACGCGCCGATGCGATCTCCCGCCACGCCGGCACGCGCGGGAGCGGCCGGATTGGGCGCTCGGCGGCCGGGCGGGCGCTGGACGAGGAGGCGATCACGCTCGCCGTCGTCGCCTCGGTGCGGCACCAGGACACCGACTACGACGAGCTGCTGATGGCCGGCGTGCACCGCGCGGACGCCCGCGAGCATGTACGGCCCGACATCGACCAGGTCCTGGCGGCCTGGCAGAGCCCGTAACGGCTCCCCGCGTGACTACCTGGCCAGGTCGAGTACCACTCAGCTGGGGATGCCGACCCTGGAACGTCCAGAGAGGATGAGCTCTCGCATCCGGTAGATGTCGTAGAGTGCGTCAGGATCGCGCTGCAGGCCGTACGCGGGGCGGCGGGGCAGTCCCCCGGGCGAGAGGATGCGATGCGGACACCATCCGACGAGCGGCTGGCGGCCACTGCGGCCGAGGCCGAGCCGGTCCGGTGGCTGCGCGCGTTCACCGGATGGGTGGGCTGGGCGCAAGCTCACCCAGACGGGGCGGATCACGCTTGCCGGCGCCTGCGAGCTCGTGGTGTTGCTCGGCACCGGGACGAGATCGACCCGAAGATCGGTGACCGGGTGTTCCGCACCAAGAGCAGCGAGGAACTGTACGGAACCACCACGGTCGTGGAGTGGGCCAAGGTGAGCCGCCTGGTGCGCGTGAGAGGACTGCGGCGGTGTGTGGGGGTATGCGCACCTCCGCGATGTCCTCGCCGACCCCGCCGACGAGGACCACGACGACATGCTGGCGTGGCTGGGCTGGAGAAGGGAGCAGACTTCGACCCCTACAGCTTCGACGTGGACCAGGTCAACCGGGCGCTCACCGCCGTGGGCGCCGCGCGGTGAGGACCCGCTGGTCCCGGTACTCCCTACCAAGTCGACCCCTGGAGGCACTGCGCTCGTGCGACTTCGTGACCTGCCGCCTGCCACGGTCCAAGACGCCCTTACGCGGCGGACCGTCCCCGAGTTGCGGGCGCTGGCAGCGCTGATCGGCCACCCCAAGCTCCAGCGCAAACCAGAGCTCGTGGACGCGATCGAGCGCTTCCTGCAAGAGCCGACCAACCTGAAGTCGCAGCTGGAGACCATGGACGAGCTGGAGCGGGCGGCGGTCGCCGAAGCCGCCCGCGAGCCCGACGGCAGGCTCCAGCCCGCCAGGTTCCGCGCCAAGTACGGCCGCGTGCCAGGACGAGACTCGGCATCACGGCTCGGGCTGTTCTTCCTCGGCCCGCGCGCCGAGATCCCGACCGACCTGTGCCGCCGCCTGCTCGCCCTCACGCCCGAGCCGCCGTCCGCATCGCTGCCGAGCAGCCCGGACCTGCCCGCGCCTGGACCCGACACCGGCGAGTTCGAGGTCCGGACGACCGAGCAGGCGGCCGCGGCGGACCTGGCGGCCATGCTCAGGCTGTGCGAGGCGGGCAGGCTCCGCTGCAGCGACAGGACCAAACGGCCGACGGCGGCCACCGTGCAGCTGGTGGCCGAGTCCCTGGCCGACGGGGAGTTCTACGGCGGTGGACACGGCCCGATCGCCTCCTTCGCCTGGCCGCTGCTGCTGCAGGCAGGCGGCCTCGCGGAACTGGCAGGCACACGACTGCAGCTCACCAGCCGCGGCCGTGCGGCCCTGGCGGCACGGGCGCACGAGACCCTTCGCCACCTGTGGCGGCGTTGGCTCAAGCATGCGCTGCTGGACGAGTTCAACCGGGTGGACCAGATCAAGGGCCAGGCCAGCCGCGGGGCGCTGACCGCCGCCGGGCCACGAAGGGAGATCGTGGCAGGCGCGCTGGCCTCCTGCCCGCCGGGCCGCTGGGTCGACATCGATGCGCTGTTTCGGTTCATGCAAGCCGAGGACTGGGACCCGCAGGTGGCCCGCGACCCGTGGAAGCTGTACCTGTGCGACCCCCAGTACGGCAGCCTGGGCTACGACGGCTTTCACGACTGGACTCTGCTGCAGGGCCGCTACGTGCTGTGCCTGCTGTTCGAGTACGCAGCGCCGCTCGGTCTGGTCGACCTGGCCTACCAGGACCCGGTCGGCGCACGAGACGACTACCACGACAACTGGGGCAGCGACGACCTCGAGGCGTTCAGCCGCTACGACGGCCTGCGCCACGTACGGCTGAACGCGCTCGGCGCCTACACGCTGGGTCTGAGCGGCGGCTACCGGCCAGACGCCGACCCTGCCACCGCAGCCGCAACCACCCCCCTGCGCGTGCTGCCCAACCTCGAGGTCGTGGCGGTCGAGTCGCTGCCGGTCGCCGACGCGATCGTGCTCGAGACCTACGCCGAGCGCGCCGGCGACGCGGTGTGGACGCTGCGGCGCGACAAGTACCTGGCAGCGATCGCCTCCGGACGGCCAGACGACGAGATCGTCCGGTTCCTTGCCGCGCGCAGCCACGCCGACCTCCCGGCCTCCGTCGCCACCTTCTTCCAGGATGCGGCGGCCAATGCCCGCAAGCTCCGCGACCTCGGTCCGGCCCGCGTCATCGAGTGCCAAGACCCTGCCTTGGCGACCCTGATCGCCAACGATCGCCGGCTGCGCGAGCTGTCCTGGCAGTGCGGCGAGCGACATCTCATCGTGCCGACAACCGCGGAGGCCCAGTTCCGCAAAGGCCTCCGCGACCTCGGGTATGCCCTGCCGTTACCGGGTCAGTGAGCATTTGTGCCTGCCTGCCGGTACCCTGTCCGGGCTCCTCGCCGCCACGATCGCGGCTCAGCTATGGTGTCATTGGCCGTTGCGGCGCCGCCGGCACCCACCGCGCGGCCCAGCGGTGGTGGCGGCCCAGGCGCCTGCACGTGGAGGCGTCTTCCTCGGTCGGTGTCCCGGCGAGATGGGCAGATAGGCGAGATGGGCAGATATTGGCCGCGGTGGAACTGCGTAACGCAACATCCATCCCTTCGCCTGACAGCTCGCTCGCCTGCGTCCGTGACGACGGTCGCGGCGGCGACAGCCGGCCTGCCTCGCCGAGCAGGCGATGACCGACGCGGCCCGCATCGCCCGGCAACACCGCCGCCTACTCACCGGACCGGCACCAACGACCGGCTGTGGTGCCTGGTGGACGGCCTCGACACCACGGTCGAGCGCGCCACCCGTACCGTCGCCCAGACTCGCACGCGGCTGGCCGGCCCGATCCCCGATGGGCTAGCAGGCTGTCAGCGGCCGCACCACAACGCCAGCGGTTGCTCACATGAGCTGAGCCGACACCCTCGGACTCAGATGGCGACAAGCGCCATCACCAAAGCAAGCGGTCGACCCCGTCAACATTTCCCGAACCCCGGCAGCCGCGGTAGCGCTGCTCAGACGCCTGATAGAGTCGATGGTGATCTTGAGTTGCCACAATACGAACACCACGCCGCTGGTGGAGGGGCCGACGATACGGCTGACCGCCGCGCGCCCGTCGCATGTCGGAGCTTCTGGTGGCGGCCACGCGTGCTGATCACCGCGAAACCTGCCGCTGCAAGGCTTGCGCCGTCTCCTTCCGGAGACGACCGGGAGTGCTGGAGCGTTCAGGCGCGACCTGGACGGTAGGCGTCCGCACGGCCGATGATGTCGAGAACGATGACCGTGTGGCGCTCCTCATCGATCCGGTACCGGACCCGATAGGTGCCACGACGCGCCGACCAGCAACCAGCGAACGGGGCACGGAGCGAATGGCCGACCTTCTGCGGGTTTTCGCGAAGAGGGCCGTCAACAAACTCCCACGCGGCGAACGCGATGGCGGTCGGCAAGCCTTCAGCCAAGGCCCGCTTCGCTGGTGGTGCCACGAGCAGGTCGTAGGGCTTTTGGAACGGTCACTTGGAGGTGTCACGCCTGCGGCGGGCCTCCATGATCTCGGCCATCTCATCACGGGTTGCGAACTCGCCTCGGGAGACAGCCGCGTCGGCCTCGGCGAGACGGTCGCGGCCCACTTGGTCGTCGAGCAGGGAGAGCGTCTCGAGCAGCGACTCATAGTCCTCAAGGGCGAGGACGATCGCGACCGGCTCACCATTACGAGTGATCGTGACCTGCTCATGGGTCCGAACCACCTCGTCCACGAGGGCCGAGAGGTGGGCTTTCACGTCTGCGAGCGGAGCAGTCTTCATAGACCAGGATTCTAGTCTGATCCGACGCGTCCCTCAACCGCTAGTCGGTCTCGGTGTTCGTATGCTGTCCAAACTCGCGTTAAGAATGTGCAGGTCAGACGCTATGGTGGAGATGATGGGGCTTGAACCCACGACCCCCTGCTTGCAAAGCAGCTACCAATTAGCGCAATGCTATGCAGGGAAAACGCTGCTCAGCGGCGAGCATGAATCGCACAGTTAGGGTGTCGTCAACGCCCTCTCTGGACCGGACTCGCGGTTGACACTTAAGTGTCAACGCTCGCCAGTACAGCATATCTCGAGGAGCTGACCGAGCGAAGCGTGAGTATCATCACAGCAGGTAGACGGCTCACGGCTCAGCAGCCTCCACTATCTTGAGCACCCTCATCCCGTCAGCCTCGCTCACTCACCCCACCGCAAACCCATTTCCTACTCTTGACATCTCTCAAACTCACCACTTCATTGTCAGAACCTCACCGCATATCCGCCCGCTCACCCCCTCATTTGCTACACTGCATTTTCAAGCAGGAGAGCAATGCACCAGGGGTGCGTTCGCTCGCGCCCAGCAAGGCGAGCAAGGGAGCGGCAGGGTGGTCGCGGACGTGGCGAAGCTCTCGGCGGGCTGGGAGGACTACTACGTCCGCGACATCGCCGGCAGCCACGAGGAGTACCTGTCGGCCACGGCGAGTCCCCGGGCCGGTGGTATGGCGGTGGTGCGGTCGCGCTGGGCCAGCGCGGCGAGGCGTCGGTGGAGGGGTTCCGGCGGATCTTCGAGGGCCGCCACCCGCAGACCGGGGAGCTGCTGGGCCGCGCCCACGGCAAGCGGGCAGTGCCGGCGTTCGACGTGGTGCTACGCCCGACCAAGAGCGTGTCGCTCCTCTACGGCCTCGGCGACAGCCGGGTCGGCGGGGCGGTCCTTGAGGCCCATCACGCGGGGCTGGTGGAGGCGGCCGAGCTGGACCTGCCCGACACCGACCCGGGCGACGGCTGCGAGCAGCTCGCCCGCGCGCTGAGCAGGGCCGGCGGGGAGACGCTGGCGATCGACACGCCGAGCACCCCCGACCTGCTCCAGCTCTCTACCGCGGAGCTGCGTGCCGAGCGCAACCGGCTCCGCGCCGAACTCGGGCAGGCCCCCCGGGACCGCGCCAGGGAGCTGGCGCGGGCGACCGCCCGCCGGGAGCAGGCCGAGGCCGCCCTGGCCGCCGCCCGCGCCAAGCAGCCCGCCAGCCCGCAGCACCACAACATGCTCCGCTGGCGTGGTCACGGCGCCGACGAGCGGACCGCCGCCCAGGCAGGCGCCATCGTGGTCGCCGAGCAGCAGGCCAACCGGGCGGTGGACCGTGAGCAGGAGCTGCGCGCCCAGCAGCAGCAGCAGCGCGCCGGCTGGCTGGACGCCAACGCCCCCTCGGCCCGCCTACCGGCAGGTCACCCGGGCGCTGGCGTGGCAGCGGCGCGCCACCGGCGTGGCCCACGAGGCGATCGACGCCGACCGCCCCGGCTACCTGCGAGACGTGCTCGGCCCGGTGCCAGCATCAACCAGGGGCAAGCGGGCCTGGCGTCACGGCGCCGCCGCGGTCACCGAGTACCGCGCGGTCTGGGGCATCACCGACCCCGACCAGGCGCTTGGGCCGCAGCCCCACGACCCTGCGCAGCGGGCCGACTGGCAGCGCGCCCGGGCCGCGGTCGAGCGGGTCCACCACAAGCAGCGCGTCGCCGACCGCGCCCGCCAGCACCAGCCCACCCGCGAGCAGCAGGCCACCGGCGAGCACCAGGCCACCCACCAGCAGCACCGCCCGGCGCGCCCCCACGAGCGGGACGCGCGGTCAGGCCGGCAGGGTCCGGAGCGGGCCGCCGGCTAGCCACTACCCCGAAGGAGCCCCCGATGGCCAGCCCCCACCCCGACCCCGACCGGGAGGCGTTCCCGCTGCCGTGGGAGGACGACGACACCCCAGGGGTGTCGGTCCACCCCCCTCGGCCAGGCCGACGTCGCGGCGATCCTGGCCCACCTGCACGGCGAGCCCTCCGACAGCGACCGCCGCGTCCCAGCGTGGCCCCGCGCCCGCCAGCCCGCCCGCGCCCAGGACCGCGCCGGCCCGGCGCCGCCGCCGGCCGGAAGGGACCCCGGGCGCCTCCGCTGAGGCCCAGTACCGCCGCCGCCGCGACCGCGAGCACGCCGCCTGGGCCCGCACCCTGCCCCTGCGCGTGGCCGCCGTCCTTGCCGCTGGGCTGGCTGGCCGGTGCCCTGCCCGGCCTGCCCCTGCCAGTCCGCGGCCTGCTGGCCCTGGCCGCCGGTGGCCGGCGCGTGGTGCCCGCCCGCCGCCTGCCCGGCCTGCTGCGCAGCCTGCCGCCGTCGCTGACCCCGGAGCGGGCGCGTGAGGTTGCCGCCCAGATCAACCGGCGCCTGGACGCCCCAACAGCGCGTTGACACCCACAGAATCTCGGGCGTTACGGTGACGGCCCCGCAGGGAGCGTCTCGCGCACGGGTCGTCTTGGTACCAACCCCGGCAGTTCTCCGGCAGGATCCGGACATCCTCGCACCATCGTGACGCCAGGTGCTGATACTAGGGGCATGGAGACCCCCGGCTCGCAGGTGCGGCGTCGCAAGCGCGTCTGGCGGTCCTGGCTGTGGAACGGCGTCATCGTCGTCTTGCTGCTGCCCTGGGCGCTCATCGGGTACTCGATGTTGACCGTGGGGCGCGCGGAACTCGATGCGGTCGCCGTGGGTCATGTATCCACTTCTGGGGGTCGTCTTCGGCCTCGCAGGCCCTGTGGTGGCGCTGCGAATGGGGCTTGTCGCGACGCCGGAGGGCATCGTCTGCCGCATGTTTCCGACCACCAAGACGATCCGTTGGGCCGATGTCGAGTCGGTGACCTGCGAGGAGACCGGGGGATGGCTGGTGTTCCCGCTGTACGCACCGGTGATCGCCTACCGGCAGCCCGGCAAGGACGGCGCCGCCGAGACGGTCACGTCAGCGCAGGTCCAGGTGGGCTCGCTTGCCCGGTCGGGGCTGTTCAAAGGCCAATCGGTGGCGTTCCGGGCTGCGGAGGGTCTGGCCGAGGAGTTGGTGCGCTACCGTGCGGAGCGCTGATCTCGGCGCTTCGCCTGGTGGTTTGGCGGTGCCGGTGGCGTGACAGGTCGCATCCCACATTGGGAAAGACCTGAAGTAGTAGCGCAGATCATGCTCGACTCATCACAGTAAGGGCGCATGACCCTTGGTTGCGGTCGCCTGATGGCGATGCACATACGCTGGTGGCCTTGGGCAGTCCGGCCGAGAAGGAAGGGCGGACGTGCGACCACGGGTGCGGCGGCTTGGCCCCAACAGCGTCGGCGCGGAGCTGACCCCCGGCGCAGTCGCTGACTGCTCCCTGGGCCTGCTGGTCGACCAGCCCCTAGCCGCGACCCTGCCCAGCCCGGGGAGTCTGCTGGTGGTCGGCCCGGCCCGCTGCTGCATCCCAAGGTCCGCCAGCCGGACGGGCGGGCGGTCTACGACCTGCTCACCGGCCATCCTGACCGCACGCCGCGGGAGCTGGTGTTCCTGGTCGATCTGGCGGTGGAGCTGCGCCAGTGGCGGGACATTGACTGGGCCGCGTTGGGCGTGGATATCGAGGGGGTGGCCGAGGCGGTGGTGCTGCTGACTCGCCGCGGGCAGGTCCGCGCCCGCTGGTACCACGAGTTGTCGGCCGAGGCGGCGCTAGGCGGCGGGTCGTGGGCTGCCCGGCGGTGGCTCGGGCTGCCTGAGCTTGAGGAGGGCGCTCCGGCGGATGTGGTTGCCTATGCCAACGATCCCCGCCGAGACCTGGCGATACTCGACGCGCCTTCCCGGATCATCCTGCGCGGTCGTGTGATCCGGTGAACGCCACTGACGAGCACATCGGGCCACTGTCGAGCAGACAACGCCAGGCCGGACCTGTCAAAGCTCAGCCGAGACAGTGGAAACCAGCAGGTGAGACCGACCTATCAAGCATCACCCGAGCCAACACACCGTGTCGTTGAGCTGGCTGTGAGTACTTTCTCTTCCACCTCAAGGCCGGGCCTGCGGGCGGCCTTCGGCCGCCCTCCGGCCGGCAGCGACACGACGGGAACCGGGCAACGGACCTCACCCTTCACAGCAGGTGATCCCGTCGCTGAAGCGTCCAGCTCGCCCAGGTGTCAGGGCGAGCTGGACGTCCGGGCAGCGTCGCCGTCTCCTCACATCCTGGTGCGGTAGCGGAGGTGAACCACGCCGTCGCCGAAACGGCGTTCGTCCAGCAGTTCGAGCTTCAGGCGGACATTGTTGGGGAGGGACTGGTTGCCGCCTCCCACCACGATGGGCACGAAGAACAGGTGGAACTCGTCGACCAACCCGGCCTTGATCGCCTGGGCGGCGAGGTCGGGACCGCCCACGGTGATGTCACGTCCCGCTTGCGCTTTCATCTGCCGGACCGCTTCAGGGTCGAAGTCTCGCTCGATCCGCGTCCTGGCGCTGGATACCGTCTCCAGCGTCCTGGAGTACACGATCTTGTCGGCCGCCTGCCATATCTCCGCGAAGTCCTGCATGAAGGGCGGCTGGTCGGCGACAGTATGCGCGGTCTCCCAGCCGACCATTACCTCGTACATCCGGCGCCCGTAGAGGTAGGTGCCGACCGGCCGCTCGAGGTCGTTGACGAAGGTGTGCACCTCCTCGTCCGGCGCAGCCCAGTCGAAGTCGCCGTCCTCGTCCGCTATGTAGCCGTCGAGCGACGTGATCGCCGAATAGATCAGCTTGGCCATGGTGAGCCTCCCTTGAGGGCCACGGGTGGAGGATCACGGCGCCAAGTGGCGTCCGCAACCGGACGGGACCGGAACCAGCCGGGGCCACCTTGGGGCCACAGTGACCCGATGCCAGCGGACAACAATGGCGAACAGCGGTCAGCCATCGTCACAGGACATCGCCCCTATCCGTCAGCTCCGCAGGGTCGTCGACCACCCCATTCTCCCTCGCACGGAAGCGGTCACGCCGGCTGCCGCGCCGCCTCCGGCGGCTTGCCAACGAGGCACGTGGTCTCCGAGGACGGGCCTCGCCCTCCACGCTGCCACCAGGTGCCGATCGCAGCGCAGGGGTCGTCGCGGTGACGCCGGCGAGGTCAGGCCTCGGCCGGTGCGTAGGTCGCGAGAATCGCGCCGGTAGTCGTCACCTTGCTGTCGAGGAGCCGCAGCGGCCTGAGCGCACCATCATCGCGGAAGATGCGCTTGCCGCCGCCCACCACGAGCGGGTCGATCATCACCCGGAACTCGTCGACCAGGTCGTGCTCGATCAGCGTCTGCACCAACTCGCTGCTGCCGATTACCAGCAGATCGTCGCCGTCCTCCTGCTTCAGCGCGACCACGGCCTTGGCGACGTCGCCCCGGAGCACCGTCGAGTTCTGCCACTCGAGCGGCTCGGTGAGCGTCCTTGACGCCACATACTTGGGCTTGGTGTTCAGCGGTTCGGCGACGACCTGCTCCTCCTCGGACGCGTTCGGCCAGTGGGCCGCGAAGCCCTCGTAGGTGCGGCGCCCGAGCAAAAAGCCGCCCGCCCCGGTCAAGGTCTCGACCACCCACTTCTGCGAGAGGTCGTCGAAGTAGCGCAGGTGCCAGCCGCCGTGCTCGAAGCCGCCGGTCGTGTCCTCGTCGGCGGCGCCGGGCGCCTGCACGACCCCGTCAAGGGCCATCCACTCTTGCACGATCACCCTGCGCATCTCGGCCTCCTTGCAGTCGCTCGATCGTTCTGAGGGTTCAGAGGGTCGGCGCCGAGGCCCTCATCGGTCGGCGTTCGCTCGATGCGGGCAATGCAGCAGTGAGCCCTCCGCGACGGCACATCTGGGGGTTCCAGCCAAAGTGGACCTCACTGTGTTCTCCCCATCTCTTCTCCCGCAGTTCGCGGACCGCGTACCACCCGAAGACCTATCCGGAGGCGGGATTGGCAAACCTGGCCGGTGACTCGACTGCCATCCAGCAAGCGCGACGGGCGGCCGGGCGTCGAGTTCACTCCGGACGGCCACGACGAAGGCGATCCGCAGGAACCTGCGGGCGCCCTGCTGCTCTTTGATCTGGCCGAAGACTGGCTCGACGGTCTCTCGGCGTTTGGCGTAGCGGACCTTGCCGTCCTGGCGGGTCGACGCGGTCCGTCTCCTGCAGGTACCAGCGTTTCCACGCGTTGAAGGACTTCCAGCCACCGGATCGCGACCACCCCGACGTCATCGGTTCGACCCTCCTCGCCACAACCCTGCGTCAGTCGTCACGGCCCGGCCAGCCGTCCTGCTCGGTATGCCAGTCAAACCAGCGACGCCAGCCCGCAAGGTAGCGGTCCATCGCCGCCTGCGTCTGGCGGTGGAGTCCGGCACGCTGCTGGCGACTGATCTCCGCCCGCACCGCTTGCTTGCCACGCCCGACCTGCAGCAGCAGACGCTCCTGCTGCTCCTGCCTGAGGGCCTCGACCTCCACCCAGGCAGCCTGGGTCTCGCCCAGCAGCACATCGTCGGTTTGGCGGCTACGAAGGTGGTAGGCCAGCAGCGCGCCGGCAGCGGCCTCCAGTTCGGCCCGGTCGGCCGCGCCTGCCGTCCCGGACCGGTCGCCCTGGGGTCTGACCCGCTCGTCGATCGCCCTGAGCTGGTCCGTGATCCGCCGCACCTCCGCCTCCGCGACCCGCGGGTCCTTGCCGCTGAGCTGGCGGTACAGGCTGACCGCCCGCTGCTGGCGTGCCATGACCTCCCGCGCCCGACCGGTTACGATCATGCGCACCAGGCCGATCAGCAGCACTGGCAGGAGCAGCAGCAGGAGCTTCAGCCATTGCAGGCGCCGCGGCGGCCGCCGCGGCACTCGTCGCGGCACCCGCCCACACGGTAAATGTCAATTCCTCCGCCCTCTCGCCCGTCCGGCGGCGACGCCAGGTGGCCAGCCG
>DASYUT010000345.1 GCA_036000965.1 Actinomycetes bacterium | reverse complement strand
GGCACTCCTGCCGGACATCACCGCCGCTGGCCGAGCCACCGACGTCCCAACCCACTACATGGGCCTGCTCATGGCCAACCAGCCCTGGAACCTGCTGCTGTTCATGGCGGTGCCGTTCCTGGTCATCTACCTCGGCTTGGTGCCCGCCGCGCTCGGGCTGGCCCCGGCGTGGGTCGGGCGGGCGGCGATCGCATTCCTGGCTGTCTACCTGACCGTCGCCGCAGCCTACCTGCTCCGGTGGGCGGTGTGGCCGCTCACCGACAGCGGCGGCTGGCGCGGCCCAGTCGACCTGATCGCCGTCGGCGGGTACGTACTCACGGCCGTGCCCATCTTGGTGCTGGCCGTCCTCACGTTCGGCGGCGGGAGTGCCAGGACGCAGACATGGTGGGCGTGGCTGGCCCTCGTCGTCGCGCACGTGGCGATGACGTTCGGGATGATGGCCCCGTTCGTGCTCGGCTGGCACGCGACCGGGCCGATGGCAGCCCCGCTGCACTGAGGCCATTTCATCAGCGCGATCCCTCACCGCAGGTTACGAGCAGACCCTCCGGCCATCCGCTTACGACTTGGTGCGCGATTGGGAGGGGGGCGTGCCGGCCTGACAAGGCCGGCGGCTGATCAGCGGCGGGCGGCCCGGTCAGAGACCAGCCCGACGATGGCCAGATGGGTCTCGGCAGAGGACTCGCGGCGCCCGAGGTAGCGCTGCAGGGACCGCCACTGGTTGTGCGCTGCGATGGCGTGCTCGACGCAGAATCGGCTGGGAAGGACTGCTGGTGCGGGCGGTCCTGTAGCCAGCGGTCTCTCCTCGGCCGGGGCACCCTTGGGCGGTTTGCGTGGTGGGCGTGGACCTGCTCGCCAAACGTCTTGGCCAGGCCTCTGGAGCCATCGTCGACGGTGACCTCGACAGTGGGAGGTCCGCCGTCTTGATCCTTGCCGCAAATACCGTAGGGGGGTATGGTGTCAACAGGCATCGAGTGAGGTGGAGGCGCATGCCGGGCTACACCGAGAGCAAAGAACAGCTCCTGAGCCGCCTGCGGCGGGTGGAGGGCCAGGTACGCGGCCTGCAGCGGCTAGTGGACGAGGACACCTACTGCATCGACGTGCTCACCCAGATCTCGGCCGTGAACGCCGCCTTGCGCAGCGTCGCCGTCGCCCTGCTCGACGACCACCTGCGCCACTGCGTCCGCGACGCCGCCAGCGACGACGCCCGCAGCGACGCAATCGTCACCGAGGCGACCGACGCCATCAACCGGCTGCTCAAGTCCTAACCGTGCCAAGGAGTGCCGTGATGACCACGACGACCATCTCGGTCCCCGAGATCCACTGCGACCACTGCCAGCACTCGATCGAGGGCGCCCTGACCGCACTGCCCGGTGTGCGATCCGCCCAGGTCGACATCGACGCCAAGAACGTGACCGTCCAGTTCGACGAGGCCCAGACCGACCAGGAGCGCCTGGTGACCGCGATCGAGGAGCAGGGCTACGACGTCCCCGCCTGAGCGCGGGACCGGTTCTCCACAGGAGCAGTGCCGATGCCAACCCAGCATGGCCAGCGGCCCACGGAGGAGCCCGCTGGCGCCTCGACGGCGGCCCAGGCTGTCGAGTTCGTCGTCGGCGGGATGACCTGCGGCTCGTGTGCGGCGCGGGTGCAGCGGGTGCTGGGCAAGGCCAAGGGCGTGGCCGACGCCGAGGTCAACTTCGCCACCGGCCGGGCCCGCGTGCAGCTGGAGCACCCGGTGCCCGACGCTGACCTGCGGGCGCGGGTGGAGACGATCGGCTACACCCTGGCCCCGGTCGCCGGCCAGGCCCGCGACGCCGCCGCCGAGCACCAGGACGCCGCTCGCCGCGCCTGGGGGCGCCGGATCGTGGCGGCCGCCCCGGCGGCGGGCTTCGCGCTGGCCACCATGCTGCGGCCGTCCCTGATGGAGGCCGGCGGCTGGCGGGTGGCGTCGTTGGTGGTCGCGACGCTGATGGAGTTCGTGATCGGCTGGCCGTTCCTGCGCGAGGCGGCCCGCCGCGCCCGCCGCCTGAGCGCCAACATGGACACCTTGATCGCGGTCGGGACCCTGGCCGCCTACGGGTTCAGCGTCTGGGAGCTGGCCACCGGCGGGATGCAGCTGTATTTCGAGACCGCCATCCTGCTGATCGCGTTCCTCTCGCTGGGCCGCTGGTTTGAGGCCCGCGCCAGGGGCCGTGCCGGCCAGGCGATCCGTGCCCTGCTGGAGCTGGGCGCCAAGCAGGCGCGGGTGGTGCGCGACGGCGCCGAGGCCCTCGTGCCGGTCGAGGAGGTGGTCGTCGGCGACCTGGTGCGGGTGCGGCCGGGGGAGAAGGTCCCGGTCGATGGCGAGGTGGTCGACGGCGCCAGCGCGGTTGACGAGTCGATGCTGACCGGCGAGAGCGTCCCGGTCGACAAGGCGGTCGGCGACCGCGTGGCCGGGGCGACCCTGAACACCAGCGGGGCGCTCACCGTGCGGGCCATCGCCGTCGGGGCCGACACCGCCCTGGCCCAGATCCTCCGGCTGGTCGAGCAGGCCCAGGCCGGCAAGGGCCAGGTCCAGCGGCTGGCCGACCGCATCTCGGCCGTGTTTGTGCCGGCGGTCATCGCCGTGGCCGCGCTCACCTTCGCCGGCTGGGGGCTGGTCGGCGGCGACGCGGTCAAGGGGCTGACCGCGGCGGTGGCGGTGCTGATCATCGCCTGCCCGTGCGCGCTGGGGCTGGCTACCCCGACCGCGATCATGGTCGGCAGCGGCCGGGGCGCCGAGCTGGGCGTGCTGATCAAGAGCGTCGAGGTGCTGGAGCGTACCCGCCGCATCACCACGGTGGTGTTCGACAAGACCGGCACCCTCACCCGAGGGCGGATGTCGCTGACCGACGCCGTGCCCGCCGCCGGTGTCACCCAGGCGGAGCTGCTGCGGCTGGCCGGCGCCGCCGAGGCCTCAAGCGAGCATCCCATCGGCGCCGCCATCACCGTCGCCGCCCGTGCGGGTGGCGAGCTGCCCGGGGCTCAGGGGTTCCAGGCCCTGGCCGGGCACGGCGTGCGCGCCGACGTCCAGCCCGATCCGGATGCTCCCGCCGTGACGGTGTGGGTGGGTCGGCGCAAGCTGGCCGCCGAGGCCGGGCTGCTGGTGCCCGGCCCGCTCGAGGACGCCGCCGAGCGGCTGGAACGCGAGGGCAAGACGGTAGTCTGGGCCGGCTGGGACGGCGAGGTCCGCGGCGTGCTGGCCGTGGCCGACATCCTCAAGCCGGGCGCCCGCGAGCTGGTCGAGCGGCTGCATGCCATGGGGCTGGAGGCCGCCATGCTGACTGGCGACAACGCCACCACCGCGGGCGCGATCGCGGCCAGCGTGGGGATCGACCGGGTGCTGGCCGAGGTCCTGCCCGGCGACAAGGTCGGCGAGGTCGCCCGCCTGCAGGCCAACGGCAAGGCCGTCGCAATGGTCGGCGACGGGGTCAACGACGCCCCCGCGCTGGTCCAGGCCGACCTCGGCGTGGCCATTGGCAGCGGCACCGACGTGGCGATCGAGTCCAGCGACCTGACGCTGCTGCGCGGCGACCTGGACGGGGTGGCCACCGCGATCGAGCTGTCGCGGCGGACCTACCGGACGATCGTGCAGAACCTGTTCTGGGCGTTCGGCTACAACGCCGCGGCGATCCCGCTGGCCGCCGCCGGCCTGCTCAGCCCGGTGATCGCCGGCGCCGCGATGGCGTTCTCCAGCGTGAGCGTGGTCACCAACTCCTTGCGCCTGCGCCGCTTCGGACGTCCCCAGGCCACGCGCTAATCCTGGGCCACAGAGCGTCGCCACGGTCTGCATGACGTCCTCCTCCCCCGTGTCCGCGTCGCTCCAACCCAGCTCCGCGGCGCTGCTGCGTCGCCCGGTCCCAATGTGGTCCGATAAGCCTTCAATCTCGCAGCGAAGCGTTGCGGAGGGCTTCCGGCTCCAGCGACAGCAGCACGAGTCAGCGCGGGGGGCGCAACCCAGCCAGCGTGACCATGACGAGCCGGCCGACCGCGGCCCTGGACGGCAGGCTGCTGGCTGCCTTGAGGGCGTGGAGGCAGTAGCTAGGCGGTGACCTGCAGGATCCACAGGCCGGTGTTCATGTCGCTGCCGAGCACCAGGTCCCGCTCGGCGTCGTAGTACACCCCCCATACTTGCGGGGTCTGGGACAGCACGGACCGCTGCGACGGCTTCACCGGGTTGTGCCCGGCCGGCGGCACGAAGTACGCGATCTCCTTCGGGCTGCTCGGGTCGTGCACGTCGAGCACCCGGATCCCGTCCGAGTACCACGAGGCATACAGGGTCTCGCCGACCACCAGTGGGTTGTGGATCGAGTAGTCGCCGGCCCCCGGGGCGCCGGTGCCCAGCGAATTCGGCGTCCGGTACTCGCCGACCTGGACCGGGTCGGCCGGGTCGGCGAAGTCGTACACCCGCAGGTGCCCCAAGCCCCTCTCGATGCCCGGCCCGGAGTTCTTGCAGAAGTCCTCGTCGGCGGTGAACAGCAGCCGCCGGGCGTCGTCATAGCTCGACGAGTGGGCGTCGCCGTCCTCGTCGGGGGCGTAGTCGGTGTCGCCCAGCAGCGCAGGGCGCGCGGGATCGGTCACGTCCAGGGCGATGAACCCGCTGTCCCAGTAGGAGAGGAAGACTGTCCTGCCGTCCTCGGAGGGCTCGGCGCTGTGGCCGTAGACCGGGTCGGGGTCGCAGCCCTGGCCGGGGCCGAGCGGGCCGCCCGCGTCATGGATCACGCCCCAGTCCGACACCGCAACCGGGGCCGTCGGGTCGGTGATGTCGATCAGCCGAAAGTCCCCCCGGCCTTGCAGGTCCCGGAATCCAGAGGGCGAGTCGTCTGGGTACTCGCTGGTCGGCACGCTCGCATAGGCAAACGTCCGGCCCAGATCGGGCCGGTGCTCCACCTCGAGCTCGTGCAGCCCCCGCGTGCAGCAGCCCGTGTCGGCAAGCCCAAGCTGGATGGGGGCGGCCGGGTTGGTGACGTCCCAGAGCATCAGCCCCCGAGGAAAGCTCGGGTCGGTCCTGGCGCCGCCGCAGACCTGTAGGCCGGCGGCGGCGATGTCCCGACCGGCGGAGGGGCCGAACCGGGCGGTGAACACGACCACGTCCTCGGCGGAGGTGCCGGTCGGGTTGACCAGCCGGGAGACCATCCGGGGGTTGGCCGGGTCACGGTAGTCGACTACCGCCACCCCGTTGTTGGGCGGCTCGGGGCAGAACCGGGTCTTGCTGCCTTGCGCCCAGTCGGTGAAGCCCCAGTGCCCGGTGTAGGCGAAGCCCTCGTGGGCCCACACGTCGGCGTTGAACCCGCGCCCGCCGAGGTCGTTGTGCCCAACGGCCTCCATGTTGAAGGCGGACTCGGCCTTCTGCCCGCCGTTGAAGGGGGTCTGGGACTGCTGCAGGCGGCGCAGCTCGTCCTTGAGCAGCTCGTCGTTGTTGGTCGGGGGCGCCAGCGCAGCGGAGGCGGCAAGCAGGACGATGGCGGCGGCGAGCGTGGCGGCAAGACCCAACCTGCGCATGGCGACCCCTTCGGTCCGAAACGGTGCAGAGGATTCTACGCAGCAAGCGAGAAGCCGGAAATCCCGGCCTTGCGGTCACCCAAGAGTGGGCCTCTCGAGAACCTCAATCTGTACGTAATGCTTGTTCCGGACCGGCAAGCTCCGTCACGTTCCACGTTGTGACCAGATCGGTTATGCCTCACGCCATCGGGACTCACCGAAGCTGCTCGGCGATCGGGGCGACGGTGATCCCACCACCTGCAGAAGTGGGCCAGTCCGGGCTACAAGCCGGCGCCTTCCTGCCGTGGAGCGGGACCGCTGTCCAGCACCAGCTTCCTGACGAAGAATGCCTCCGGTTGGTGCGGATCGCCGCTGGCCGTCAGCAGAGACTACGGCCAGCGGCGATCCGGCATTTACGTTGGGCGGCCGTTGACAGCCCGACCAGGCAGGCGAATCGTGTCGAGCGCAGGTGGGTCGACCCACGTGGGGTCAGGGAGGAGGAGGGCCATGATGCGACGAAGGGGCTTTCTCGTGGTGGGTACCGTGCTCGCCGCGCTGCTCGCCACCCAGCTCGCCCCCGGGGCGGCGGCGCAGGGGGACAAGGGTCAGAACCCCCTGGCGACCCGGCTTTTGCGGGCTGCGGCGGGCCTGCGCTCCACGCCCGCCGACCCGGGCGCGAGCA
>DASYUT010000344.1 GCA_036000965.1 Actinomycetes bacterium | reverse complement strand
CGGCCAGCGCCTGCGGCGCGGGTGGCAGAGGCAGGGCCGGGCTCCCGTCGTGGTGCTGCCGCCCGCAGGGCCGGCCTTGACTTGGTGGAGCAGATGCTCACAACAGCTTCTCCTCTGCTTGACATACAGAGGAACCGTTCTTGCCGGCCGAGTCGGCGAACTCGCCGATCAGGTACTCGTACGCCGCACCCAGCAGATCCGGGAACTCGAAGTCCTCGTTGCGCAGCGGATATCGGTCGAAGTGGACGATGAGCTGCTGCAGCTTCTGGTCCGACAAGGTCGTCTGGCCGACCTTGTGGGTGAAGTTGATGTGCTCCAGCACACCGGTCAACGCTGGGGTGTTCGCCTCCTCCAGCGCGGCCAGCGCCTTGTTGAGCATGTCCCCGACGCCCTTGGTCCGGGAAGCGTTCTTGATTGTCTGCCACCGAGCCCGCTCGGGGACGTAGAAGTCGTTCCGGTAGAAGTTGGGCATGTCGGCGATCTTGGCGGCGTGCTCCGGTAACCTGCCCCGCTTGAGCTGGTCAGCGTTCACCCTGGCTCGGATCGCGTCGAACTGGTCGGAGCAGCGCTTCAGGAACAGCATCCCGAAGATGTACTCCTTGAACTCCGAGGCATCCATCTTGCCGCGCAGGATGTCCGCCGCCCCGAATAGATGCCGCTCAAGCTGCGGCAACGTCAGTTTCGCCACATAGACTCCTAGACATACCTCAGTACGCGCTGATCAGGTTAGGTGTAAGGGCCGACATTCTCCGCCACTGTCCGGTTCGGTACGCCACGCACGTATGACGAGGGCCCAGCACACCGCTCAGCACGACGAAGCCAGGTCCTATCATGACGCGGTGCATGACGCGGTGGAAACGGCACCCGATGGCAGCCCCGTTGCGCTGTACCTGCGGCTGCGCCCAGCCGGCGAGTCCGAGCTGATCAGCAGCGTCCTCCGCCCGGGGGCGTCGGTGCTGGAACTGGGCTGCGGGCCCGGACGGATCGGCTGATGCGCTGGTCGCACTCGGCCACCCCACCGTCGGTGTGGACAACGCAGCGGCGATGCTGACCCACATCGGCCACGCCGAGCCGGTCTTGGCCGACATCGAGGCCTCGACCTCGGCGGCGCTTCGACGCGGTCGTGCTCGCCAGCCTCCTTGTCAACGTGGCCGACCACCCACGACGACGGGCACGGCTTGCCGCCTGCGCACGCCATGTCGCTCCTGGTGGCGTGGTGTTGGTGGAGCGCCACGATCCGGCCTGGGCCGCCCACGTTGGCGACAGTCCTGCCGGCGAGGGCGACGGCATAAGTTCGCGCTCGAAGGGGTGACCCGAGACGGTGACCTGCTGCGCGGGACTTCGGTGTACGGCATCGGCGGACGCGAGCTTCGCCATCGCTGGACCACCCAGATCCTCGACGACGCCACGATCAACGAGGAGCTGGCCGCGGTCGGCCTGGCCCGCTGTCGCTTCCTCGATCCGGAGGCTACCTGGGTGCTGTGTGCCTCCATCCGTGTGGCGTGACGGCTCCAGGTCCGCAGCGCCTGGATCCACCACCGCTGGGACGCCCGACTACCACGGCACCCACGACACCTCCTGCCGCAGGTCTCCACTGCCCAATCAGCTGCCGAACGCCTCGGCTGCGGCACGCGCAATCTCCTCCGGCGGGACGTCGCGCAGGTGCTGGGCGAGCCCCCAGCGGTGGCCGAACGGATCGGTGAGCTGTCCGTGACGGTCGCCCCAGAACGCGTCCTGCAGCGGGTGCAGCACTTCGGCGCCCGCCTCCACTGCGCGCTTCCAGAGGGCGTCCACGTCCTCGGTGAGGAGGTTCAGCACGGTGGGCGTGCCGCCGAGGGTCTGCGGCGAGACGATGCCCATCTCGGGGAACTCGTCGGCCACCATCACCGCCGAGTCGCCGAACCACAGCTCGACGGACATGAGCTTGCCGCCGGGCAAGGGCACGCGGCTGCGCTCCTCGGCGCCCAACGCCGTCTTGTACCACTCGACCGCGCGGGCCGCGTCCCGGACGACGATGTGCGGGGTGATGGTGTGCATCCCGCCGGGAATCGCCTTGGCCTTGGGCTCGGTCATCTTGATCCTCTCTGTCTGAACGCCGGCGACATGCCTGTGGGAGCGGAGCCAGACCACCGTATGCCGCCGAGGATACCCATGCGACTCCTGCCGACGGTGGCGACCACGGCGAGGACCAGCAGGCAGGGCGCGGCCGCGACCAGGCCGAGCAGCGCGAAGCCGCCCGTGGCCAGCAGCAGCCCGGCGCCGCCGCCGGCCACCGCGGCGGTGGCGCCCATGCCCAGCTCGCCGAGCCCCTCGGCGCGGGTCCGCAGCGACGCCTCGACGGGCGCGTCGCGCAGCAGCGCGCTGCCGCCGATCAGCCCCGCGTTCCAGCCGACCCCCAGCAGCAGCAGCAGCAGCGCCCCCATGGTCCCGACCTGACCAGTGCTCCGCACGGCGGCGAGGACGCCCGCGCCGAGCAGTAGCAGCATGCCCACCCCGGCCATCACGCCGGCGCCGAGCAGTAGCAGCATGCCCACCCCGGCCATCACGCCGGCGCCGAGCGTGTCGCTGAGCCAGCCGGTCACCGGCGAGGGCAGGTACATGGCGGCGATGTGGACACTGACGAGTAGCCCGACCATGCCCAATCCGACCCCGTGGGCGTGCAGGTGGACGGGCGCCACCGCCATCATCCCGACCATGGTGAGGTTGGCGGTGGCGAGCACGAGCAGTCCGAGGCGGATGTGACGGTCACCGAACAAGGTCGCCAGATTGCCCTTGCCACCCGCGGGTGCGGACTGCTCAGTGGCCAGGGCCGTGGCCGTGGCCACCTGCAGCGGGTCGGGCCGCAGGAACGCCAGCAGCACCAGCGCCGCGCCCAGGAACGCCGGCACGGCCAGGATGAACAGCCCGGTTGGCTCAGGCAGTCCCATGGTCCGCGCGAGGGTGCCGGCCGGTCCCAGCAGGTTGGGACCGGCGACCGCGCCGACGCTGGCGGCGGCCACGACCATGCTGATCGACCGGCCACGTCCGCGGCGGCTGCTGAGGTCCGCGGCGGCGTAGCGTGCCAGCATGACTGCGGCGTTGCCAGCGCCGAGCAGGCCACAGCCGGCCAGCAGCAGCGACCAGTCCCGCAGGGCCGCTGCATCTGCGCGCCCATGGCCGGCCGATCCTGACCCTGCTGGAGCGGCCCGTCCCAGCCGGCGTGGTCGTCCGGCCACTCACCGAGCCAGTGCCGCCGTACCCGTGGACGATGGCCTTCCGCCGCGAGCTCCGGCACCCCGGTCTGGACGCCCTGCATGCCAGCGCTGACGAGCTCGCCCAGCGGGAACGCTGGTGCGAGCTCCCGCCGGGCGCCTGGATCCCCGAGCCCGGCGCGGCCACCTTCGGGCTCGGCGCCAAGCCCGCCCGCAAGCCCCTACCTAAAGGGTCTTGAGTTTTGGGTTGACGTGTGTCTGCCCGTGGAGACCAGCAGCGCTACGCCGGCCGGTGGCAGACGGCCTCGATGTTGTTGCCGTCCGGATCGAAGACGAAGGCGCCGTAGTACTCCTTGTGGTACTGGGGGCGCAGGCCGGGAGCCCCGTTGTCGCGGCCTCCAGCGGCCAGGGCCGCGGCGTGGAACGCTTGCACGGTGGCCCGGTCCGAGCTGGCGAAGGCGACATGCACCGGCCCGCTCAGCGGGCGGTTGGCGTGAATCCAGAAGTCCGGCTTGCCGTTCACGCCAAAGCCCGCGGAGCCGTCGCGCTGCATCAGGAGCTGGTAGCCGAGTGGGCCAAGCGCCTGCTGGTAGAACGCCGTACTGACGTGCAGGTCCCTGACCCCCAAGCCGACGTGGTCGATCACGAACCGCCCCCCTTGTCGCTGAGCTGACCCTCTGGCTTGAGCAGCATTAGGACGTCAACCCAACACCCGAAGAGGTCGCCGGAGATCCACTGCGGTCAGCAGCCGCCGAGCAGGATCGCTCAATCCTCATGAACCGGCTCCGCTCCATGACCGGCTCTTTTCCATGACCGGCTCCGCGACCGGCTCCGCTCCGCTGCGGAGGGCCGCCGGTGCACGGTAGGCTCGGAGGCACCACGATCATCCGGGGACGGAGCGGAGCATGCGGGTCGGGCAGACGGGTTCGGGCGCGACCTCGGACGGGCCGCCGGCGACCGATGC
>DASYUT010000343.1 GCA_036000965.1 Actinomycetes bacterium | reverse complement strand
GGCACGAGCCGCAGGCGGGTCGTGTGGGCCGCGGTCGCGTTCGCCGTGGCCGGCCTGGTGCTCACCGCGGTCGGGCTGGTGGCCGACCGCCCCGAGTGGTACCGCTCGGCCATGCTGCTCGGCCTGCTCGCCCTGGTCTGGGGCGTCCGGGCCGGGCTCATGTCCGACGACCGGCAGCAATAGCGCGGCGGGAGGGCGCCGGAGCGCCCTCCCGCCGTGGGGCGGCCGGTCAGGCCACCATGCCGTGGGGGTCGATGATGTACTTCTTGGCCGCGCCCTTGTCGAACTCCTGGTACCCCTGGGGGGCCTCGTCGAGCGGGATCACGGCCGCGTTGACGTTCTTGGCGATCTGCACCTTGTCGTGCAGGATCGCCATCATGAGCTGGCGGTTGTACTTCATCACCGGGCACTGGCCGGTCTGGAACGCGTGGGACTTGGCCCAGCCCAGGCCGATGCGGATCGACAGCGAGCCGACCTTGGCAGGCTCGTCGACCGCGCCGGGGTCGCCGGTGACGTACAGGCCGGGGATGCCCAGCCTGCCGGCCGCCCGGGTGATGTCCATGATCGAGTTGAGCACGGTCGCCGGGGCCTCGCCTTGGGAGCCCTCCCTGCCGTGCCCGCGCGCCTCGAACCCGACGCAGTCGACCGCCGCGTCGACCTCGCCGTCGCCGCCCACGATCTGCTGGAGGGCGCCACGCAGGTCGTCGGTCTGGGACAGGTCGACCGTCTCGCAGCCGAACGACGCGGCCTGCCGCAGCCGCTCGGCATTCACGTCGCCGACGATGACCACCGCGGCCCCGAGGAGGTGGGCGGAGGTCGCGCAGGCGAGCCCGACCGGGCCGGCGCCGGCGATGTAGACGGTGGAGCCGGTGGTCACCCCGGCGGTCCAGGCGCCGTGGTAGCCGGTCGGGAAGATGTCGCTCAGCATGGCCAGGTCGCGGATCTTCTCCAGGGCCTGGTCGCGGTCGGGAAACTTGAGGAGGTTCCAGTCGGCGTAGGGGACGGTCACGTACCTGGCCTGGCCGCCCATCCAGCCGCCCATGTCGACGTAGCCGTAGGCGGCGCCGGCCCGGGCCGGGTTGACGTTCTCGCAGACGCCGGTGTTGCGCTCCTTGCAGTTGCGGCAGCGGCCGCAGGCGATGTTGAACGGCACGCTACACAGGTCGCCCTGCTTGATGAACTCGACGTCGCGGCCGAGCTCGACGACCTCGCCGGTGATCTCGTGGCCGAGGGTCTGGCCCTTCGGCGCGGTGGTGCGGCCGCGCACCATGTGCTGGTCGGAGCCGCAGATGTTGGTGGCGACGGTCTTGAGGATCACGCCATGCTGCAACGGCCGGTTGTTCTGCTCGGGCAGCTCGAGCTTGGGGTAGTCGAGATCCTGCACCTCGACGCTGCCCGGTCCGGTATAGACGACACCCCTGTTGCTGTCCGCCATGACTGCTCCCTCCGCGTGGGTGCGTGCACGAGGTCCGGGTGCACGGGGACTACTGGCTGGCTGGTCGCGGCCGGGGGGCCGCGCGCGACCTGCTCGGCTCCCTGCATCGGGCTCCCTCCGCGGCTGGGCACGCCGGCCACCCTATCGCTGCGGCGGAACACGGACAAGAGGTTGACTCCCACTCAACCTGTGGTACCGGCTGGTACCGGCGAAATTCGTCGAACACCGCGAAGCAACCCGAGCAACGCCGATGGCTCGTGGCCTGCGGCTACCCTGGGCGGGTGCCCGTCCTGACCAGAACCCCCGCCACACTCGGCGCGCTCCTGCGCGTGGTGGCCGCCGCCTTCTGCTGGGGCCTGGCCGCGGTGTTCGCCAAGCACGCGTTCGAGCACGGCGTACCGCCCGCCCGGATGGCCCAGGCCCGGGTCACGGTCGCCCTGCTGGTGCTCGCCCCCCTGCTCGCCTGGCGGCGGCCCGCCCTGCTGCGCCCGCCCCGCTCCAGCCTGCCGCTGCTGGTCGGGTTCGGAGGCTGCATCGCGGCCGTCAACTTCGCCTACTACGTCGCCATCGACCACCTCGCCGTCGGGGTGGCAATCGCCCTGCAGTACACCGGGCCGGTGATGCTGCTCGGGTTCAGCGCCCTGGTCGCCCGGCGCGCGCCCGGCCGCCTGGCCTGGGTCGCGGGCACGCTCACCCTGGCCGGGGCGGTCCTGGTCAGCCGGGCCATGGACGGCCTGGCCGCCCTGGACGGGCCCGGCCTGGCCGCCGGGCTCGCCTCGGCGGTGCTGTTCGCCGCCTACCTGCTCACCGCCGAGCAGGCCGGGCGCCGCGGCGCGTCCCCGGCCACCGTGCTGCTGTGGGGCTTCGTGGCCGCCGTGGCCGTGTGGAGCGTTGCCGAGCCCTGGTGGTCGTTCCCGTTCGACCGGCTCACCGACCCGCAGACCGCCCTGGCCGTGCTGGGCGTGGGCATCGTGGGCACCCTGGTCCCGTTCTTCCTCGCGGTCGGCGCGGTCCGGGTCATCCCGGCCGCCACCGCGGGCATCGCGGCCAGCTCGGAACCGGTGTTCGCGGCCGCCCTGGCCTGGCTCCTGCTCGGCCAGCAGCTCACGGCCGTGCAGCTCGCCGGCGGCGCCCTGGTCGTCGCCGGGGTGATGCTCGCCCAGGTCGCCGGGCAACCGAGCCCGGACCGGCACGCCGTCGAGCCGGCCCCGCACGCCTGAAGCGGCGGGCACGGCTCCGACGGCTCGGGTCGGGGGGCCGGTGGCGGCGACACTGGTGCGCCAGGCGCTGGGCGGCCGGGTGGCGGCCGGGGCCGGTGGCGGCCGGCGCCGGGGCCGGTGGCGGCCGGCGCCGGTGGCGGGGGGTCCGAGGGATGTCGAGCGGGCTCGCCCCGCGGGTTCGTCCGGTTCCCGTCGCCGCGCATGCGCGGCAGCTACTAAGGTAAACGGTGAGAGCGAGAACCCGAGCGCCGGGAGCGAACGGTGAGCGACGACAAGAACGTCACCCGTGGTCGGATGCTGGACCAGCTGCCCGACCCCGATCCGGAGGAGACCAGCGAGTGGATCGACTCGCTGGCCGCCGTGGTCGAGAAGGAAGGACCCGAGCGGGCACGCTTCCTGCTCCGCAAGGTGCTCGAGCAGGCCGAGGACCTCGAGATCGAGCTGCCGGCGCCGCCGTCGACCGACTTCGTCAACACCATCCCGGCCGACGCCGAGCCCGAGTACCCCGGTGACGAGGGACTCGAGCGGCGCCTGCTGTCGATCGTGCGCTGGAACGCGGCCGCGATCGTCTCCCGAGCCAACCGGCCCGAGATCGGCGTGGGCGGGCACATGGCCTCGTACGCGTCAGCCGCCGAGCTGTACGAGACGGGCTTCAACTACTTCTTCAGGGGCAAGGACTCCGGCCACGGCGACCAGATCTACTTCCAGGGCCACTCCTCCCCCGGGGTGTACGCGCGGGCGTACGTCGAAGGCCGGCTGAGCGAGGAGCAGCTCGACGCCTTCCGGCAGGAGAGCAAGCCGGGCGGGCTGCCGTCCTACCCCCACCCGCGGCTCATGCCTGACTTCTGGGAGTTCCCCACGGTCTCGATGGGGCTCGGCCCGCTCAACGCGATCTACCAGGCCCGCTTCAACAAGTACCTGGCCAACCGGGAGATCGTCGACACCTCCGACTCCCACGTCTGGACGTTCGTCGGCGACGGCGAGATGGACGAGCCCGAGGCGCAGGGCGCGCTCACGGTCGCCACCCGCGAGCAGCTCGACAACCTCACCTTCGTCATCAACTGCAACCTGCAGCGCCTCGACGGCCCCGTGCGGGGCAACGGCAAGATCATCCAGGAGCTCGAGTCGCTGTTCAGCGGTGCCGGCTGGGACGTCGTCAAGGTCGTCTGGGGCCGCTCCTGGGACGCCCTACTGGCCAGGGACACCACCGGCGCGCTGGTCCGCAAGCTCAACACCACCCCGGACGGGCAGTTCCAGACCCTGGCCACCGAGGACGCCGCCTACATCCGCGAGCACCTGTTCGACTCCGAGGAGCTGCGCAAGCTGGTCGAGGGGTTGAGCGACGAGGAGATCGTCCACCTGGCACTCGACCGCGGCGGCCACGACCTTCGCAAGGTGTACGCCGCGTTCAAGGCCGCGGCCGAGACCAAGGGCCGGCCCACCGTGGTGCTCGCCCACACCATCAAGGGACGCGGGCTGGGACGGGAGTTCGAGGCCCGCAACGCCACCCACCAGATGAAGAAGTTCGTCCGGGGCACCCTCAAGACGTTCCGGGACCGCCTGGGCATACCCGTGCCCGACGAGCAGATCGAGAAGGGCTACCCGCCCTACTACCGGCCGCCCGAGGACGACGAGCTGTACCGCTACCTGATGGAGCGGCGCAAGGCGCTCGGCGGGTCCGTGCCGCGCAGGGTGGTGCGCGAGCGGCCGCTCGCCCTGCCCGGAAAAGACCTGTACGCCCAGCTCAAGAAGGGCTCGGGCAAGCAGGAGGTGGCCACCACGATGGCGCTGGTGCGCCAGGTCAAGGACCTGCTCCGCAACCGGGACGTGGGCAGGCGGATGGTGCCGATCATCCCCGACGAGGCGCGCACGTTCGGCCTGGACGCGCTCTTCCCCAGCCTGAAGATCTACTCGCCGCTGGGGATGAACTACGACGCGGTCGACCGGGACCTGGTCCTGTCCTACAAGGAGGACCGCAAGGGCCAGATCCTGCACGAGGGCATCACCGAGGCGGGCGCGATGGGCTCGTTCCACGCGGCCGGGTCGAGCTACGCCACCTTCGGCGAGCCGATGATCCCGCTGTACATCTTCTACTCCATGTTCGGGTTCCAGCGGACCGGCGACGAGATATGGAGCGCGGCCGACCAGCGCTGCCGCGGCTTCCTGATCGGGGCGACGGCCGGCCGCACCACCCTGAACGGCGAGGGCCTGCAGCACCAGGACGGCCACTCCCTGCTGATCGCCACCACCAACCCGGCCTGCGTGGCCTACGACCCGTCGTTCGCGTTCGAGATCCCGGTGATCGTCGAGGACGCCCTGCGCCGGATGTACGGTGACAAGCCTGAGGACGTCTTCTACTACCTCACCGTCTACAACGAGCCGTTCGTGCAGCCGCCCATGCCCGAGGGCCTGGACGAGGACCTGATCCTGCAGGGCCTGTACCGCTACGCGCCGGCCGACGGCGAGCACGCCAGCCGCGCCCACGTCGCGGCCAGCGGCAGCGCCATGCCGCTGGCCTTGAAGGCCCAGGAGCTGTTGGCCAGCGAGTTCGACGTGGCCGCCGACGTGTGGAGCGCGCCCGGCTGGCAGCGGCTGCGCTCCGAGGCGCTCGCCTGCGAGCAGTGGAGCCGCCTGCACCCCACCGAGGAGCCGCGGGTCCCGCTGGTGACCAGGACCTTCGAGGACGAGGAGGGACCGATCGTCGCGGTCACCGACTGGATGAAGGCGGTCCCCGACCAGATCTCCCGCTGGGTGCCCGGCCCCTACGCGATCCTCGGGACCGACGGGTTCGGCCGCTCCGACACCCGTCCGGCCCTGCGCCGGCACTTCCGCATCGACCCCGAGAACATCGCGGTGGCCGTCCTGTACGAGCTCGCCCTGTCCGGCAGGGTGGAGCGCGAGACCGTGGCCAAGGCCATCAAGCGCTTCGAGATCGACCCGGAGGCCACCACCGAGGTGCCGTAGCCGGCACCTCGGGTCGTGCGCGGCCTGTCGTAGATGCGGCAGCCCGGCCCGGCGCAGACGCGGCGGCCCGGGCTCCGGTGCAACGATCTCCCGCCTTCAGTTCGGGCGGGAGGGAATGTCACGTGGGGGAGGCGTCCACGAACGGCGGCCGGGTGACCCGCACGGCGCCCCGGCGCCGGCCGCGTACGTCGACCTGCAGCTCGGTGCCCTGGCCGGCCACCTCAGGCAGCACGTAGGCCATGGCGATGCCGTGCTTGCGGGTGGGCGAGAACGTGCCGCTGGTGACCTCCCCCACCGGCCGCTCGTCGTCGAGCACGGCCATGCCGTGCCGCGGGATCATCCGGTCGGTTGCGACCAGCCCCACGCGTACCCGCTCGGGCCCGGCGGCCTTGCGGGCCACCAGCGCGTCGCGGCCCCGGAAGTCGCCCTTGTCCATGGCCACGGCCCAGCCGAGGCGGGCCGCGACCGGGTCGGTGTCGGTCGAGATGTCGTTGCCGTGCAGCGGGTAGCCCATCTCGAGCCGGAGGGTGTCCCGGGCGCCGAGGCCGACCGGGACCGCGCCCAGGGACGCGCCCCGCTCGAGCAGGTCGTCCCAGAGCCGGCCGGCCACCTCCCCGGGCACCAGTAGCTCGAACCCGCGCTCGCCGGTGTAGCCGGTGCGGCAGAGCCGGCCCGGCATGCCGGCGAAGGAGACCGGGACGAGGTGCATGTAGGCCAGGTCGGCTGCCTCCGGGAACAGCCCCGAGACCAGCTGGGGGGCGAGCGGGCCCTGGACCGCGAGCACCGCGACGTCCGGTCGGGGGGTGACCTCGGTGCCCGGCGGCGCCGAGGCGCGGACCAGGTCGGCCACTGCCGGCCAGTTGGCCGCGTTGGGGACGAGCAGGTAGCCGTCGGCCTCGCGGTAGGCGATGAGGTCGTCGACGATGGTGCCCTGGTCGCTCAGGCAGAGGGTGTACTGGGCCGCGCCCGGCTCCTTCAGCCGGTCGAGGTCGTTGGACAGGGCGTGCTGGAGGGCGTCGTGCGCGCCCGGGCCGCGCACCTCGACCTTGCCGAGGTGGGAGAGGTCGAAGACGCCGACCGCCTCGCGCACCGCCCGGTGCTCGGCGAGCGTGCCCTGGTACTCGATGGGCATGTCCCAGCCCGCGAACGCGCCCATCTTGGCGCCCAGGCGCCGGTGCCGGTCGTCCAGCGGCGACCGCCGCAGCTCGCCGCTCATCGGCGCAGCCCCCGCCCACGCGAGGCTCCCGCCACATCCGCCGGGCTCACGGGCGCAGCCCCCCACCCGCGCGAGGCTCCCGCTGCGCCCGCCGGGCTCACGGGCGCAGCCCCCGCCCACGCGAGGCTCCTGGTGCGCCCGCCGGGCTCACGCCGGCGCTCCCGAACCGGGCTCGTCGCCGGCTGGTGGGGCGGGCGGCTCGGGCGCGCGGGGCGGGTGCGGCGTGCGGCTCGGGGGCCGGGAGGTGCGCACCGGCGGGCCGCCGCCCTCGCGCAGCAGCCGCTGGTCGCCGCTTGCCTTGAGGCGGGCGTTGTAGGCGCGCATGCGCTCGGGGTAGCCGACGATCTGGACGTCGTAGACGGGGAGCTGGAGGTCGTGGGCGACCCGCCGGATGACCTTGGGCGAGCCGACCCGGCGCCGGGTCCACTCGCCGTCGGCGGCCACCGCTACGGCGGTGGTGTCGGTGACCATGGTCTCGGGCTCGACGTAGAACTCGACCCCGACCCGGGTGCGGGCGAACTCTCGCAGCGCGTCCAGGTCGTCGGAGGTTGCCTCCCGGTCCATTGCGGCGACCTTGCGGCCCCTGGTGCGCCGGATGCGGAAGTTGTCGAGGAAGCTCACGTCCGTTCCGGGTCCTCGGTGGGGTGCACGAGCGACAGCACCTGGCGGGAGAGCTGGATGTGGGGCAGCTCGGTGGCCGCCTCGGACATGTCGTGGATGCTCCAGCGCACCAGGTCGCGCATTGAGACCATGCCGATCAGGCCCTCGTCGGAGATGACCGGCAGGTGGCGCACCTTGGCGTTGACCATCTCCCTGGCCGCCTCCTCGACGGTCGCCTCAGGCCGGATGGTGATGAGGTCGTCGGTCAACGCTTCATGGGCGGCGACGTTCTTGGGGTCCTCGCCGCCGCCGATGACCTTGAGGATGTCGCGCTCGGTGAGGATGCCGAGCACCCGGTCGTCCTCGAGGACGATGACCGACCCGATCCCCCTGGCGTCCATGACGCTCGCGACGTCGGCCACGTTGTACTCGGGACCGACCGTGGCGAGGTCCGTGGTCATGATCGCCGAGATCTCCACGAGGCACTCCTCCTTCTGGCTTCTGGCTGGCGCTGTGCGCCGCGGCCGGCCCGGAGGCCAGACCGACGGGCGGATACCTGAGCGTACCCTAGGGCGCCAGCGCCGACCACGGGGGTCGGGCCCTCGGCGCGAGGCTGGTTCCCCCCTGTTTTACCTGCGGTTTAACCGGGCAAGGGGCTTTGGCCGCCTCATGCCGGGCACCGCTAAACTGCCGCAGGGGGAGCCCGATCACGCCGATCCGAAGGAGCGACAAGGTGGCCTCGAACTCCTATGACCTGGTGATCCTGGGTGGCGGCACGGGGGGGTACTCGGCGGCGCTTCGTGCTGGGAGCCTCGGGCTGTCGGTCGCGCTGGTGGAAAAGGACAAGGTGGGGGGGACCTGCCTGCACTGGGGTTGCATCCCCACCAAGGCGCTGCTGCACGCCGCCGAGCTGGTGGACGGGGTGCACGAGGCGGCCGAGCGCTGGGGGGTCAAGACCACGATCGAGTCGATCGACTACTCGGCCACCGTGGCCAACCGCGACGACATCGTGACCAAGAACTTCAAGGGGCTCGAGGGGCACCTGAAGAAGCTGAAGGTCGACGTCGTCAAGGGCACCGGCAAGGTGACCGGCCCCAAGCAGGTCAGCGTGGAGGGCCGCGGCGAGCTCAACGCCGAGAAGGCGCTGGTGCTGGCGTCGGGGTCGGTGCCCAAGTCGATCCCGGGGCTGGAGATCGACGGCCAGCGGGTGATCACCAGCGACCATGCGCTGATGCTGGACTACCTGCCCAAGTCGGTGATCGTGCTCGGCGCCGGCGCGGTCGGGGTGGAATTCGCCTCGTTCTACCGGTCGATGGGCGCCGAGGTCACGGTCGTGGAGGTCCTGCCCGGGCTGGTCCCGCTCGAGGACGCCGAGAGCCAGCGGGAGCTGGCCCGGGCGTTCAAGAAGCGGGGCATCACCGCGATGGTCGACACCAGGCTCGAGGACGCCAAGGTCGAGGGCGACCAGGTGACCGTCACGGTGACCGGCAAGGGCGACACCAAGAAAGTGTCGGCAGAGCTGCTGCTGGTCGCCACCGGCCGTGGCCCGGTCAGCCAGGGTCTGGGCTACGAGGCGATCGGGGTCGCACTCGACCGGGGCTACGTCGTGCCGGCCAGCTGGGAGACCCTGGAGACCGACGCTCCGGGGGTGTATGCGGTCGGTGACATCCTGCCGCCGCCGTCGCTGGCCCTGGCCCACGCCTCGTTCGCCGAGGGGATGCTGGTGGCCGAGCTGGCCGCGGGCAAGCCCTCGCCGCCGATCGACTACGCCGGGGTGCCGCGGGTGACCTACTGCACCCCGGAGGTGGCCTCGGTCGGCCTGACCGAGGCTCAGGCCAAGGAGCAGGGCCATCAGGTGGTCGTGCAGAAGTTCCCGTTCAACGGCGTGGCCAAGGGCATGATCCACGGTCAGGGCGGGATGGTGAAGCTGGTCGGGGCCAAGGACGGCCCGGTGCTCGGTGTGCACCTGGTCGGCGCCCGCGTGACCGACCTGGTCGCCGAGTCGATGCTGATCTACAACTGGGAGGCCCTCCCGCAGGAGGTCGCCCAGTTCATCCACCCCCACCCGACCCTGTCCGAGGCGGTCGGCGAGGCCTACCTGTCGCTGGCCGGCCGACCCCTGCACGGCTGATCGGACCACCCGCGACGAGGATGGCGACGAGGAAGCGAGACCGGCGGGGTCGGTTCGTCCGCTCCGACCCGGCTCCCTCGGGCCAGGCGGACACCACGGCAACGACGGCGGCGGCCTCCACGAGCAGTGAGGGCGCTTCACAGGGAGCGAGGACGATGGCGACACCAGTCAAGATGCCCGAGCTCGGCGAGTCGATCACCGAGGGCACCATCACCCGCTGGCTGAAGCAGGAGGGCGACCGGGTCGAGGCCGACGAGCCGCTGTTCGAGGTGTCCACCGACAAGGTCGACACCGAGGTCCCCGCGCCGGTGTCCGGCGTGCTCACCTCCATCAAGGCCAAGGAGGACGAGACCGTCGAGGTGGGCGCCGCACTGGCCGTCATCGCGTCCGGCGGCGGCAAGGCCGAGGCGAAGCCCAGGGACGAGGCGAAGCCTACGGACGAGGCGAAGCCCAAGGCGAAGGATGAGGGTGAGGGCGACGGCGACGGGGGCGGCGAGGAGCGGGCTGCCGCGTCCGCGGGCGCCCCCTCCGGCGCCGGCTACGACCAGGCCCGGGCCGAGGAGGCCAAGGGCGAGGAGGCCCAGCCGGCTGCCGCGGCAGCGAGTGACGGCGCCAGGGGCGACGGGGCCGGGGGCGCGGTCGTGTCGCCGCTGGTGCGCCGGCTCGCCCGTGAGCACGACGTCGACCTGAGCCAGGTCAAGGGCAGCGGCTCGGGTGGGCGGGTGCGCCGCGAGGACGTCGAGGCCTACCTCCAAGGGCGTGGTGAGCCGGCCAAGCCTGCGGTCGAGGACGCCGGGGCCAGGGAGGCCAGGCCCGCCGCCCGCGCCGGCGACGGCAAGGCGGCGCCCGTCAAGGAAGGCAAGCCGGCCGCGGGCCCGCCCCGGGGGCAGGTCATCCCGCTCCCCACCGGCGTCCGCGAGGAGGTCGTCCCGGCGACCCGGCTGCGCAAGCTCATCGCCGAGCGGATGGTGGCCTCGCTCCAGACCAGCGCCCAGCTCACCGCCGCGGTCGAGGTCGACATGACCAGGGTCATGCGGCTGCGGGAGCGGGCCAAGGACGCATTCAAGGCCCGCGAGGGCGTGAGCCTGTCGCCGCTGCCGTTCGCGATCCTCGCGGTGATCCAGGCCATCCGCGCCTACCCCATGGCCAACTCGGCCGCCGACGAGGACATGAACCTCCACGTCTACAAGGACGTGAACCTGGGGGTCGCGGTCGACACCCCCAAGGGCCTGTTCGTGCCGGTGATCCGCAACGCCGACCAGCTCAACCTGGCCGGGCTGGCCAGGGCCATCGCCGACGTGGCCAAGCGCACCCGGGAGGGCAAGATCGGCCCGAACGAGCTGACCGGCTCCACCTTCACGGTCACCAACACCGGCAGCGTGGGCACGGTCTGGGACACCCCGATCATCAACCCGCCGAACGCGGCCATCTTCGCCACCCCCGCCATCGTCAAGCGCCCGGTCGTGGTCGACGACCCGGAGCTCGGCGAGGTCATCGCGGTGCGGCACATGATGTACGGGATCCTCACCTACGACCACCGCATCCTGGACGGGGCCGACGCCGCCCGCTTCCTCCAGAAGGTCAAGCAGGTCCTGGAGGCGGGCGACTTCGCCCGCGAGCTCGGCCTGGACGAGGACGGGCGGTAGCCGATGGAGCCGCTCTGGCTCGTGCGCGCCGGCACGGTGCCGTACCGGCGCGCCTGGGCCTGGCAGCGGGCGCTGGTCGAGCGGCGGGCGGCCGGCGAGATCCCAGACACCGTGCTGCTGCTCGAGCACCCCCACGTCTACACGATCGGCAAGCGCGGCTCCGACGCCGACGTGCTGGTGAGCCCCGAGTGGCTCGCCGCCCAGGGCGCCGAGGTCGTGCGCAGCGACCGGGGCGGGCAGGTCACCTACCACGGCCCGGGGCAGCTCGTCGGCTACCCGGTCACCCGGCTCGACCCGCAGCCGGACGTCTGGCGCTTCGTCCGCCGCGTGGAGGACGCCCTGGTCGGCGTGGCCGCCGACTTCGGGCTCGAGGCGCGCGGCGAGTCCGGGCTGCTCACCGGGGTCTGGGTCGGCGACGCCAAGCTGGCCGCGATCGGCATGCGCGTCTCCAGCGGGGTCACCAGCCACGGCTTCGCGCTCAACTGCGCCACCGACCTGGCCAAGTTCGCCGCCATCGTCCCCTGCGGGATGCCGGACAAGCCCGCCTGCTCGCTGTCGGGCCTGCTCGGCCGGACGGTCACGGTGGCCGACGCCCTGCCCGCCGTCGAGCGCCGGCTCGCCGGGTCGCTCGAGCGCGCACCGGTCCTGGTGGATCCCGCTACCCTGGACCTGCCCGCCACCGACTACCCGCCGGAACCCGACCACGCACCCCCGGCCCCGGAGGACGTTCATGTCTGAGCCAGCCCGTCCTCGTGCCTCGGAGCCCGTGATCCCGCCTGGGGTGCGGACCCTTGGCGTGCTGCCGCGCACCCCGGCGCCGCCGCCCACCGAGGCGACCTTCGGCCGCAAGCCGCCGTGGCTGAAGGTCCGCGCGACCACCGGGCCCAACTACCGGGAGCTCAAGGCGCTGGTGCGCGACGGCGAGCTGCACACGGTCTGCGAGCAGGCCGGCTGCCCCAACATCTACGAGTGCTGGGAGGCCAGAGAGGCGACCTTCCTGATCGGCGGGGAGCGCTGCACCCGGGCCTGCCCGTTCTGCCAGATCCACACCGGCAAACCCGCCGGGTACGACACCGACGAGCCCCGCCGGGTCGCCCACGCGATCGCCCGCATGGGGCTCAACTTCGCGGTCATCACCGGGGTCGCCCGCGACGACCTGCCCGACGGCGGGGCGTGGCTGTTTGCCGAGAGCGTCCGCCAGGTCCGCGCCCTGCTGCCCACCTGCGGGGTGGAGGTGCTGATCCCCGACTTCCGCGGTGACCCCGACAGCCTCCGGGCAGTGGTCGACGCGGCCCCCGACGTGCTGGGCCACAACGTGGAGACCGTCCCGCGGCTGTACAAGCGGATCCGGCCTGGGTTCACCTACGCGGGGTCGCTGGAGCTGCTGGCCCGGGCCCGGGCGTGGCTGCCGGCCGGGCATGCCACCAAGTCGAACCTGATCCTCGGCATGGGCGAGGAGCGCGACGAGGTGCTGGGCGTCATGGACGACCTGCGCGCGGTCGGGGTGGAGCTGCTGACCATCACCCAGTACCTGCAGCCGAGCCGGGCGCACCTGAACCTGCAGCGGTTCGTGCCGCCGGAGGAGTTCGCCCAGCTCAAGCAGGCCGCCGAGGCGCTGGGGTTCGCCCATGTGGAGTCGGGCCCGCTGGTGCGGTCCAGCTACCACGCCGGCGAGATGCACAAGGCAGCCGTACAGCGCCAGCGCGGCCAGCTCCCCGCCTGGGCCGCTGCCTCGGAGGGCTGACCAGGACCGTGCCGACCCGTGCCTCCTGGCGGGGCCGTCTCGCGGTCCCCGTCCTTGCCGCCGTCGCCCTGGCCGCGCTCGGGCTCGCCTCTGCCCGCGCGTTCGACGTCGACCGGCACCGGGCCGAGGCCGCGGCGGTGCAGCGCGATCCCGACGTGATCACGCGCGAGCTGCTCCCCTACCCGCACGGGGCGGCGCCCGGCTCGACGGGGCGTCTGCAGCACCGCCCGGACGGCTGGCTGTCGGTGGTCACCCTGCGCGGGCTGCCGCCGACCACCGGGCGCGAGCGGTACCTCGTCTTCCTGCGCAACTGGAGCGGCTGGGCGCTGGCCGGATCGGTCGAGGCCGGCGCGGGCGGCGGCGCCCAGGTCCGCTTCGGCGCCGAGCCGCGGGCGCGCACCCTCTACGAGGCGGTCGTCACCCGGGACGTCGACAACGCCGTGAACATCCCCCACGGCGCCCCGGTGCTGCACTGGTTCGACGCCTCCCTCGGCCCGCGCCGGGCCCGGCCGTTCGACTTCGCCCATCCGCGGTCCTGACAGGCTTCTCCCGCCCGAAGGCGGGAGATGCCCCGCCCGAAGGCGGGAGATGCCGGGCGCGGCACTCAGGACAGCGCGTCGACGACCGGCATGGTCCGGCCCCGGGAGATTCCCGGGCGCGGCACTCAGGGATTCACTTCCGGCCTTCAGGCCGGGACACGCTCGCCCGAATCGGGGTAGTCCCGCCGCCGTGCGGCCAGCGAGCCGTCGTTTACGGCGGCGAAACATCCAGGCAACCGGGCGGAAAACCGCCGTTGCTAGCGTCGGCTGGACCTGGGCGGAGACGCCCGGGCGAATCGACACGAAGGAGGAGCACGTGACGGAGTCGGTCGGAGACGTTCTCAGCTTGGTCCAGGACAACGGGGTCCAGATCGTCGACCTCCGGTTCGCGGACCTGCCCGGCCTCATGCAGCACTTCTCGGTCCCCGCACACGAGCTGACCGAGGAGTCGTTCGAGGAGGGCTTCGGGTTCGACGGCTCCTCGATCCGCGGGTTCCAGGAGATCCAGGAGTCGGACATGATCCTGGTCCCCGACGTGACCACAGCGGTCCTCGACCCGTTCCGGGCCCACCCCACCCTCATCCTCAACTGCTTCGTGAAGGACCCGGTCACCGGCGAGCCCTACACCCGCGACCCCAGGTACGTGGCCAGCAAGGCCGAGGCGTACCTGAAGGGGACCGGCATCGCCGACACCTCCTACTGGGGTCCGGAGGCTGAGTTCTACATCTTCGACTCGGTCCGCTTCGACCAGAACCAGCACTCCGCCTACCACTTCGTGGACGCGGTCGAGGGGGTCTGGAACTCCGGCGCCGAGGAGGGCGGCAACAACCTCGGCTACAAGCCCAGGTACAAGGAGGGCTACTTCCCCGTCCCGCCCATGGACCACTACCAGGACCTGCGCTCGGAGATGGCGCTGGCCCTGGAGGCGGCCGGCATCCCGGTCGAGGTCCAGCACCACGAGGTGGGCACTGCCGGCCAAGCCGAGATCGACATCCGCTTCGGCACCCTGCTGCAGACCGCTGACCGGCTGATGCTGTTCAAGTACATCATCAAGAACACCGCGCTGAAATACCGCAAGACGGTCACGTTCATGCCCAAGCCGATCTTCCAGGACAACGGCTCGGGCATGCACACCCACCAGAGCCTGTGGAACGACGGTGAGCCGCTGTTCTACGACGAGTCCGGCTACGCCGGCCTGTCCGACCTGGGCCGCTGGTACATCGGCGGCCTGCTCGCGCACGCGGCGGCGCTGACCGCGTTCTCCAATCCCACCACCAACAGCTACCGGCGCCTGGTGCCCGGCTACGAGGCGCCTGTCAACCTCGTCTACTCCCAGCGCAACCGCTCGGCCGCCTGCCGCATCCCGCTCTACTCGCGCAGCCCCAAGGCCAAGCGGGTCGAGTACCGGGTGCCCGACCCCTCCTGCAACCCCTACCTCGCGTTCAGCTCCATGCTCATGGCCGGCATCGACGGGGTCCGCAACAAGATCGAGCCGGCCGGCCCGCTCGACAAGGACCTGTACGACCTGCCCCCGGCCGAGCTGGCCGAGATCCCACAGGTCCCGTCCTCGCTCGACGAGTCGCTCGCCGCGCTCGAGGCCGACCACGCCTTCCTGCTCGAGGGCGACGTGTTCACCTCCGACGTGATCGAGACCTGGGTTGCCTACAAGCGCGAGGCGGAGGTCGACGCCGTCCGGCTCCGCCCCCACCCGTGGGAGTTCGCCCTCTACTACGACATCT
>DASYUT010000342.1 GCA_036000965.1 Actinomycetes bacterium | reverse complement strand
GTTGGGAGGGGAGTCGCTAGGCGGAACGCGCCACCGGGCGGTCGGCGGCCAGGGCCACCAGGGTCTCGACGCCGAGGGCGAGGGCGGCCACCTCGCGCTCCACGTCGGCGCTGAGCATGCGGACGCCGGCGGTGTGCTCGGCGCCGAGGCCGGCGGCGGCCGCCCGCCGGATGGTCCGGGCCACGCGACCGACGTCGTCGACCCGGGCCCGCGCGGCGGGCAGGACGCGCGCCACCTCGCGGGCGTCGGGCTCGTTTGCCAGGAGCTCCAGCTCTACGTCGAGGGTGCCGGCCACCCGCTGCAGCCGCCGGGTCAGGAGCGGGAGCTCGCCGACCGATCCGGAGGCCCGCTGGACGACCGCCACCGCGTGTGGCGTGGCGTCGGCGATCTCGGCCAGCTCACGACGGAGCGCCGCGACCTCGCGCCGGGTCCCAGGTGGGGTGACCCAGACCTTCACGGCACGCAGGCGGCGCTGCAGTCGCAGGCTGGCCCGCAGGCGCCGCCAGGCGCGCCAGGCCAGGAAGGCGACGAGGGCGGAGGCGACCGTGAAGACGGTGGCGGCGATCAGGAGCAGCTCTTCGAGCATCGCGGACCTCCCATCCAGGCGGTGACGCACGCGGCCGTGGCCGCCGTACCGTCGGGCCGGGCTGGCCCAGGCAGGCGCCCCGCTCGGGCAGTGTAACGGGGTGCAGCCCTGCCCGGGCACCCTCCGCTCGGGCAGTGGAACGGGACGCAGCCCTGCCTGGGCACCCTCCGCTCGACGGCATGCCCGCAGGAGGGGCAGAAAGAATTCCCACGCCAAAGGGATCGAATTGGCTGTTGCCAAGGTCGAAGCAGATAACCGCAGCTGCGCACTTTTGCTGAAATTGCGGTCCATCTGTGGTCGTCTCCCCCATTCGGCTGTTATGACCTGCGCCGCAAGGATTCAATCGGGGGGCGCAGCGGCGCCGTGGGGTTGGGAGGGTGATGCCGTGCTCCCAGCAGCTCGCGGTCCGGTTCGATTTCCCGTCTCCCTCAAGACGGCCATTGCCGGCCTGGTCGTCTTCATCCTGGGCGTTCTGCTCGGGGTCGCCACCGGGGGCCCCGACCCGGCCCCGGCCAGGGCGGCCCCGTCGAGCACCGTGACCGTGACCGCGACCACCCCCAGCCCCAGGGAGGTGGCCCCGCCCGCCTGCCTCGCCGCCATCCGGCAGGGCGACGCCGTGATCCGCCTGCTCGGCGAGGACAACCGGCACGAGATCGGTGTGCGTCGGCTCGGCGAGCTGCTCAAGTCCTACACCGTCGCGGCCCAGACGTGCCGCAAGGAGGCATCCCGCAGATGAGAATCTCCCGGTCCGTGAGGGCGCTGCTGGCCCTCGCCGCGCTGTTCCTGGTCGGTGCCGTCCCCGCCAGTGCCGCCGAGACCCTGGTGCTGACCTGCAAGGTCTGCACCGTGGTGATCGCGACCGGCTCCGGTCTGCCCGTCAACGAGACCGTGCACCTCACCCTCCACGACGTCACCACCGGCCAGGAGGTCGTGAAGCCGGTCCCGATCCGTACCGACGCCCAGGGCAAGTTCCTCGCCAAGGTCAACGTCGACCTGACCAAGCACCCGTCGCTCGAGTCGAGCGTCTGGAAGCCCAACGGCCAGGTGCTCGTGATCGCGGCCCACAACCGCTTCAACTCGCCCTGCAAGCCGAAGAAGCCGGCCGACACGCTCGCGTTCACAGGCTCCCACGCACCGCAGCTCCTCGGCGGCGGCCTCGCGCTCCTGGTCGTCGGCGGGCTGCTGGTGCTCGTCGCCTCCCGCAGGCGGGCGGCCTGACGCCGAGCGCCTGACCGGCCTGCGGCCGGCCAGAGGTCCCGCGCCCGGTTTGCTCGCCCCACCAGCCGGCTACACACGGCGGGTAGGGAGCAGACCGGGCGCCGCCATGCACGCCACCGGTCCCCTGGGCATGGAGGAAGCATGAGCGTCACCGTACTGATGAACGCCGGCCCGTGGCTCGAGGTACCGCCCCGCAACTATGGCGGCATCGAGAACATGATCGCCTGCCTGATCCCGGAACTGCGCCGGCGCGGCGTCCGCGTGCTGCTCTGCACGGTCGGCGGGTCGACGATCGAGGTCGAGGGCAGGCACGCGTCGTTCCCGGAGGGCCAGTTCCGCCACCTGGGCGCCGCCTACGGACAGGTCGTCGGCATCACCCACGCCCACATGCTGCACGTCCTGGACGAGCTCGGGCGCTACCCGGAGGTCGATCTGATCCACGACCACCTCGAGGTGGTGGGCCCGAGCGTGCTGGCCGCGCTCGGCCCGGAGGCCCCGCCGGTCCTGCAGACGCTCCACTGGGACCTGCGCAAGCACCCGAGCTTCTACGCCGGGTTCGACGGCAGGGGCCGGGTGTTCTTCAACTGCGTCTCGGAGTCCCAGCGCCGCAACGCGCCCCCCGCCCTGCGGGCACAGACCCTCGGGGTCGTGCACCTCGCCGTCCCGGTCGAGGCATACGAGTTCCAGCCGGCCAAGGGCGACCGCTTCCTCACCCTTGGCCGTTTCACCCACGCCAAGGGCGTCGACACCGCTGCCCGCCTGTGCAAGGAGCTGGGCCTGCCCGTCGACATGGCCGGGCCGGTCGGGGGCGTCCCAGGCCCCGACCAGCTCTTCGGCGCCCTGGACGACGCGGGCAGCCCACTGCACGACTACGCGGACGTGCGCTACTACCTCGACGCCGTGCGCCCGTTCGAGGACGGCGAGCGCATCCGGTGGATCGGGACCGTCGGCGGCGCCCGGAAGCAGGCCCTGGTCGGCGTGGCCAAGGCGGTGCTCATGCCGATCAGGTGGGACGAGCCGGGCGGTACCGCGGCCATCGAGGCGCTCGCCTGCGGCACGCCGGTGATCGCCCTGCGGCGCGGCGCCCTGGCCGAGATCGTCGAGCACGGGGTGAACGGGTTCCTCGCCGACGACGAGGACGACTTCGCCCGGTGGATGCAACGGGCGGGCGAGATCGACCCGCGGGCGTGCCGGCGGTCGGTCGAGGAGCGCTTCTCGGCCCCGGCCATGGCCGACGCCTACCTCCGGCTGTACGAGCAGGTCCTGGCCCGCACGGGCCGCTTGCCCGTGTGACCGGGCTGCCTGCCCGCGTGACCCGCTGTCTGCCCGCGTGACCGGGCTGTCGCTTCGCTGCTCGAGCCCCAGACCCGACCGGGTCGGACCGGGTCAGCAGGTGAATACGGCCTGGATGACGTGGCGCCGCCGGGCGGCGACGTCGGCGAAGAGCGCGGGCGCGTCGGCCAGGGGGACGAGGTCGGTGACCAGGTGCTCCCGCACCGCCGGGCCGTGGGCGCGGAGCAGGTCCACGGTCTCGGCCGCGAGTCGCCGGCGGTCCCACAGGTGGGCGAGCCCGCGCGGCACCCGCGCGATCTGCGCGCAGCGGATCGACAGGCCGTTGTGGTGGAACTCCTCGCCCAGCCGTACCTCCGGGGCCCCGCCCTGGTAGAAGGCGAGGTCCACCACGGTGCCCTGGGGCCGCAGGCTGCGCAGGGCCGTGGCCAGGCTGGCGGTCCGGCCCCGGCACTGGAACACCACGTCGGCACCGGCGTCTCGTGGGTCGTGGCGCCAGCGCTCCTTGGCCAGCAGCCAGGCGCCGCCGTCGGCGTCGTCGAAGGCGTCCAGGCCGAGCCGCTCGGCGGCCCGGAGCCGCTCGGGGGTGGCGTCGGCCACGGCCACGGCCGCCGCGCCATGGTGGCGGGCGAACAGGCCCGTGAGCAGGCCGATGACTCCAGCCCCGGTGACGAGCACGTTCCGGCCACGGACGCCGTCGCCGAGGTGGAGGGTGCCCGGCCCGGCCGCGTCGGCGGCGGCGTGGAGCAGCCCGTTGGCGCAGATCGGCCCCATGTGGGCCACGTAGATGCCGAGCAGCGGGTCGAGGTCGTCGGGCAGGGGCACGAAGCGGTCGGTCGCCGGGTCCACGGTGTGGCCGGTCTTGTGGCCGTAGGCCATGCCGACCACCTCGCCCACGGCGGCCGCGCGGGTCCGGCTCTCGCAGACCCGGCCGACCTCCATGTAGCCGAACGAGCGGATCGGGAACCTCTGGGCCGGCTGGTCGGCGCGGAACACCCCGAGCCCCGGATCCCAGCTCGCGTGGAGGTAGGGGTTGGTGCCCTTGTAATACGTCAGCTCGGTCCCAGCCGACAGCCCGCTGTAGAGGGTCTCGACCCGGAGCTGGCCGTCGGCCAGGGACGCCTCCTCGTGGCTGGTGAGCGCCAGACGGCCCGGCGCCTGGATCTCGAGCGCCTCCACCCGCCACGGCCCGCCTGGATGCGCCTCGGCCCGCTCCTGCGCCAGGCGGGCCGGCTCAGGCATGCGCCCGGTCGCCGGCCAGCGGGACGGTACGGCCTTCCTCCGCCGACCGGGTGATGGCGCAGGCGAGCCGGTGGGTCCGGAGCGCCTCCTGGTAGGGCACGCGGATGCGGTCGGGGCCGCCGCGCACGGCGTCGACGAAGTCGCGGTCCGGCCGCGGCCTGGCGTCCTCCTTGGCCGGGTGCACGGCCCGGTTCCCGGCGCCGTCCTCCACCACCAGCTCGGTCTCGGACAGCTCCAGGGCCAGCCCCTGGGCGTAGAGCTGGATGCCGGCCCGGTGCAGCCCCTTGAGCAGGTAGGTCGAGGAGACCGTGCCCACCGCTCCGGTGGCGAACCGCAGCGTCGCCGCGGTGACCTCGTCGACGTCGGTGCCCGGGAGCGCGGCCGGGTCGACCCGGCCGCCGGCCGCATGGACCTCGGTCACCTCCCCGACCAGAGCGCGGGCGAGGTCGAGGACGTGGGTGGTCTGCTCGATGGTCTGGCCGCCGGAGCCGTCCTTGCGCACCCACCAGGCCGGCGGGGGGGCCTTGTCGAGCCAGTGGCACAGGGCGAGCCGGGCCGGGTTGCCTGCGAGCAGCTCCTGGGCCCGCTCGAAGGTGTCGAGCCAGCGCCAGTGGTAGCCGGCGCAGGTGACCAGGCCGGTGCCGACGAGCCGCTCGGCGATCGACTCGGCCGTGTCGAGGTCGATGGCGAGCGGCTTCTCCACGAAGAAGGGCAGGCCGGCCTCGATCGCGGCCAGCTCGGGTGCGCCGTGGGCGAACGGCGGGACGCACACGTAGAGCGCGTCGAGCCGCTCCCGCTCGAGCATCGGCACCCAGGTGTCGTAGGCGATGGCGCCGGTCTGCGCGGCCAGCAGCCGCGCCCGCTCGGGGGCCGGGTCGGCCACCGCCACCACCCGCACGTCGTCGAAGCCGAGCAGCGTCCGGGCGTGGCGGGTGGCCACCGCGCCCGCGCCCACGAAGCCGATCCTGCTTGCTCTCATGTCTTGGAGGGTCGCCCGCGAACCAAGCCGCCAATCAGTCTGTCCGCGGCGTCGAGGGTCCGGCCGGGTGCCGGGCGCTCCAGCCGCAGAGCCGGCACGGCGTTTGCGGGATCGGGTGAACCGGTTCGCACGGTACGATCGGATCCACCCGATCCGTGAGGTCCGCCATGTCCAGCCCTGCCCGCCGTCCTCCGTCCCGTGTACTGCTCCTGCTGCTCGCCGCCGGCCTGGTCCTGGCGGCCGTGGTGGCCGTCCAGTGGATGGTCGCCGAGCCAGCATCCCGGCCGGGCACCCCCGGGTCGACGGGCCCGATGGCCGGCGGGTCTGGCGGGACAGGCGGGACAGGCGGCACCCAGGCGACCGGGCCAGCGAGCGGGACGGCCGACCAGATCCACTGGTCCTACACCGGGGCCCGGTCGGTCGCGTTCAACTGGCGCGGTTCGGCCTCCGAGCTCCGCTGGGGCCGCACCCCGGCGTACGGCAACGCCGTCACCGGCAAGACCCCGGACCCGTTGCCGCACTCCTCCCCGGGGCCGTTCTGGGAGGCCGTGATCGACGGGCTGGAGCCGGGCACGACCTACCACTACTCGATCGGGGGGCAGCCGGACGGGACCTTCGCCACGGCGCCCACCGGCCCGTTCCGGTTCGACGTGGAAGCCGACATCGGCGACTCGGGCACCTACCCGACCGTGGCGGAGGTGCAGCGGATGATCGCGGCCGACCGGCCCGCCTTCGTGATCGCCTCCGGGGACCTCACCTACGGCGACGACCACGGGCAGGACGCCGTGGACCAGCACTTCAACGACGTCATGGCCTGGAGCCTTGAGGCCGCCTACATGCCGGCGTGGGGCAACCACGAACTGGACGATGGCGACGACCTGCGGAACTACAAGGGCCGCTTCGCCATCGCCAACCCGTCGGCGTCGCCGGAGGCGCCCGCGCTCGGCTGCTGTGGAGAGGACTGGGGCTGGTTCGACGCCGGCGGGGTACGGTTCATCTCCTACCCCGAGCCGTACCGTGGCGCCTGGGCCGCGTGGGAGGCGGCGGCCGGCAAGGTCATGGCCCAGGCCCAGGCCGACCAGGCCATCCGCTTCATCGTCACCTACGGGCACCGGCCGGCGTACTCGACCGGCCACCACCCCGGCGACGAGGACCTGGCCGTGATCCTCGACCGCCTGGGCGAGGCCCACCCCAAGTACAAGCTGAACCTGAACGGCCACTCCCACAACTACGAGCGCTTCTCCCCGGTCCACGGCGTCACCCACATCACCGTCACCGGTGGCGGGGCGAGCCTCGAGACCGGCTGGACCTCGACCGACCCGCGGACCGCGTTCCGCGCCATGCACCTGGTCCACGGCCGCGTCCAGGTCCGCCAGGACTCGATCCGCTTCGAGGCGGTCTGCGGGCCGCCGATCAAGCGGCAGGACCGCGACTGCCGGCAGGGCTCGGTGCTGGACTCGGTCGTCATCGGCGCCAGCAAGGCGTAGTCGAGCTGCCCGGATGCGTAGGTTGCAGTAGCTAAAGCTCCCCTCCCTACGTATCGAATCTACGAATGGATGGGGCTGGTCCCTAGGAAGTATGCTGCCGAAAATCGGACTCTCCCCTCAATCAGTCCCGCTTCACCGCTTCTGTGCGGCTGCTCGACGGCGGCCCCACCGGTCCATAAGGAGCGATTATGCGGCGGTTCGTTCCCGCCTTGCTCAGCGTTGCCCTGGTGCTCCTGGTCGTGCCCGTCGCCGTCCCGTCGGCGCACGCCAAGCCGAACGGCAGGTTCCTGGCCGTGTGCGGGTACAGCCACTCGCGCCCGGACGACCCGATCGTGCGGCCCGGCCAGCCCGGCCGGAGCCACGTGCACGACTTCCTCGGCAACACCACCACGAACGCCTTCTCGACGTACGGGTCGATGACCGGCGCTCCTGGGTCCGCACGGCCAGCACCGGTGGTGTCGGGGTCCAAGGCGGCCAGTGGGACGGGCGCGCTCGACGCCTACCGGCTGTTCCTGGGGGTGGTCCAGGGTGCCTTCGCGTCGCCGGCCGCCCCGGCCGGGTCGCCGGGTGCTGCGGTCGGGTCGGCGCTTGCCCCGGTCGGGTCGCCGGCCGCGGTCGGGTCGCCGGGTGCCCCGGTCGGGTCGCCGGCCGCGGTCAGGCCCGGGGGGCCGCCCGGCGTGCCGGCTACCAGGTGCAGGGCAGAGTCGGGCGACACGGCGAGCTACTGGACCCCGGCCGTCTACCGCAACGGCGTCAAGGTCGACCCGATCGGGTCCGCCACCCGCCAGCAGATCTACTACGACCGCTCCAACCTCCGGCCCGGCACGAAGGTCGAGGTCATCCCGGCCGACCTGCGGGTCAAGGCCGGGGTCAGCACGGCCCGTACCCTGGGCGAGAACCCCAAGGTCGGTCGCGAGATCTACTGGGGCTGCTCGGACAACTCGACCAGCGGCAAGGCCGCGGTGCCGCCGGCGCGCTGCCGGACTGGCATCATCACCCTCCACGTCGGGTTCCCGAACTGCTGGGACGGGGTCCTGACCCACGTCGACGACACTGCCCACCTCGCCTACCCGAAGAGCGGGCGATGCCTGGCCCCGTTCACCCGCGTGCTCCCCAGGGTCATCCTGCGCTGGGAGTACCCGGTCGGGAAGACCACCGGGCTGATCACCCTGTCGTCGGGCTCGCTGGCAACCATCCACGGCGACTTCTGGAACACCTGGCAGCAGGCGCCACTGGCCCGCCTGGTGAACGGGTGCATCAACGCGGGCCGAGACTGCGGCAAGCGGTGAACCGCGAATCGGGCGCCCGGGAACAGCGAGACAGCAAGACGCCCGCCGCGGTCTGTGGCGGGCGTCTTCTCGGAAACGGCTCGGGTGATGGTGACAGGCCGGGACGACCACGGCCGCGCCCGGGGCGGCCCCTCCTCAACGCCCCCGGCGCGGCCGTGGTGACCGCTGCCGACGCCCCCGGGGGACCGGCCCGGGAACCGTCGGCCTGGCTGCCGACGCCCGGGGGACCGCCCGGAACGTCGGCCTGGCTGCCGACACCCGGGGGACCGCCCGGGCGTCGGCGGTGGTGCGTTCTAGCGACCCTGCTTCACGTGGCGGCCGCGGTAGCGCGCGTGCCGACCCCGGTAGCGGAGCGAGCGAGGGCTGACGGACCGAAGCAGCCTGCTCATGGTTTCATCCTTCCGTAACGTCTGTTCTCGGCGTTCACGTAGAGAGGCGCATGGGGGGACGAATCGATACGGGCTCGCGCGCTCCGCGACCTGATCGAGACCTTCTCGTGACCTTGTGCACCGAACCGGCCGAATGGTGCCAGCCGGGCCGAGTGTGCCTCAAGCCCTTCGGGTTGCCGTGACGGGCGCGCTTCAGGCCTTTTGGTGCCAGCCGGGTGCGCCTCAAGCCTTTGGTGCCAGCCGGGTGCGCCTCAGGCCCTTCGGGCCGTGACTCGGTGGACGGAGCCGCCGAGATCGGTGGCGTAGAGCTCGCCCGAGCGGCTCTCCCCGAAGGAGGTGAGGTTGCCCGGGAACCTCCCCACCTGGGCATTCTTCCAGGGCCCGGTCGGCAGGTGGGCCAGGGCCCAGACCTGCCCGCTGCACAGGTCGCCATACAGGTACACGTCGCCGAGGACGGGCCGGTAGGTGCTGCCGCGGTAGCGATACCCGCCGGTGATGCTGCACCTGCCCCCGTTGTGGTCGTACTCGTGGAGCGGCCGGGTGAAGGTGGGGACCCGGCTCGCGCAGTACTCCCCGCCGTAGGCCGCCACGGTGTCGAGCGTCCCCTCGCGGCAGTCCCAGCCGAAGTTGCGGTTGCTGGCGCGCGGGAGGACCACGTTCACCTCCTCGCGGGCGTTCTGGCCGACGTCGGCGATCCAGAGGCTGCCGAAGCGGTCGAAGCTGAAGCGCCATGCGTTGCGCAGGCCGTAGTGCCAGATCTCCGGACGCAGGCTGCGGCTGCGAGCGTAGGGGTTGGTCGGGGGGATGGCGTACGGCTGCCCGCCCTGGGCGTGATCGACGTCGATGCGCAGGATCTTGCCCAGCAGCCGGGTCCGGTTCATCGCGTTGCCGTCCGGGTCGCCGCCGCCACCACCGTCCCCGGTGGAGATGTAGAGGTAGCCGTCAGGCCCGAACGCGAGCTGGCCACCGTTGTGGTTGGCGAAGTCGCGGTGGGCGATGTCGAGGAGCACCCGCTCGGTTCTGGCAGAGGCGGCGTTGCTCCCCGGGCTGGCCTGGAAGCGGGAGACGCGCAGGTCGCCCTGGGCGTCGGTGTAGGCGACGAAGAACCGCCCGTTGCGGCTGAAGCGGGGGTGGAAGGCGATGGAGAACAGGCCGCGCTCGCCGCCGCTGCTCACCCGGCCTCGAATGTCGAGGTACGGGTCGGCGAGCAGGCGGCGCCGGCGGTCGACGACCCTGACCCGGCCGGCCTGCTCGACCACGAACAGGCGGTCGCTCCCGTCGGGGGAGAAGGTGATCGCAACCGGGGCGGTCGCGGTGGCGAAGGGCACGAAGGAGACGCGCACGCCGGCCGGGCCGCCGGCCCGGGCCCGGCCCGCTTCAGGCAAGCCGGCTCCAGGCAGGCCAGCTCCGCGCTCTGCAGGTGGTGGGGCTCCGCGCGCTGCGGGTGGTAGGGTTCCGCGCTCTGCAGGTGGTGGAGCCTCGTGCGCTGCAGGCGGTGGGGCCCCGAGCTCTGGAGGCGGTGCGGCCGGCGCAGCCAGGGGCGCGGCGAGGGCGGCGAGCGTCGCCACCGCCATCGGCAGGAGGCGTCGTCGGGTGAAGGACCGCATGTGCATGAATCCTCCGCGACTCGATAGACCGGATCAAGACGTTTGGCTAGCTTACCGGGTGGTGCGGGCCGCTGCACGGCCAGGCACCGCCTCCGGCGAATCGGCTGGCATGTTCCTGGGCGAATCGGCTGGCACGTGCCTACGGCAAGCGTCAAAGTGGGAGCGGTGAAGCCACCCGGCGACGCCCTGACCTCGACGCGGCCACTTTCGTGGTGAGCATGCTCACCCTGCCCCTGATCGCTGAGCCGGCCCGCGGACGCGGGCCGCGGTCGTCCGCGCCCAGGGACGCGCTGGACGGGCTGGGCGCGTGCGGGACCGGCCCTGGGTGGGCGTGATGCTCGCGCTGGCCAACCCGTTCGCCCGCTGGTGGGTTGGGGTCTGGTACCTCGCAGGTGGGTCTGGGGTCGAGCAGTTCGGCATCCTGTGGGTCACCGCCCAGCAGCGCGACGTGCCGGCCAAGCTGCTCGCCCGCGTGACCTCCCTGGACTACCTGGTCAGCCTGGCGCTGATGCCGGTCGGCTACGCGCTCGCCGGGCCAGCGGCAGACGCGTTCGGGCCGAAGGCCGTCCTCCAAGTCGGCACCGGGGTGCTGGTGGCAAGCACGCTCGCCGTCCTGCCCGTCCCCGTGGTCACCCGGTTCGCCACGCCGTGCCCCTGGGCCGCCCGGGCGGCCGTTCGGAGAGCGGATCCGGTGGAGCGTCGGTGACCAGAGCCAGCTCGGACGAGCGCTGGATGCGGCTCGCCCTCGAGGAGGCGCGGGCTGCGCCCGCGCACGGCGACGTGCCAGTCGGAGCGGTGGTGGTGGGGCTGGACGGCGTGCTGCTCGGGCGCGGTCGCAACCGCCGGGAGGAGGCCACCGACCCCACCGCCCACGCCGAGCTGGAGGCCATGCGCGAGGCTGCGCGCGGCCTCGGGAGCTGGCGGCTCGACGGCTGCACGCTGGTCGTCACCCTGGAGCCGTGCGCGATGTGCGCAGGGGCGGCGGCCCAGGCCCGCCTGGCCCGCCTGGTGTTCGGGGCTGACGACCCGAAGGCGGGCGCGGTCACCTCGCTCTGGGACCTGGTCCGCGACCCCCGCCTGCCCCACCGGATGGAGGTCCACCGCGGGGTGCTGGGCGAGGAGAGCGCTGAGCTGCTGCGCGCCTTCTTCCGCGGCCGCCGGCAGCCCTGAGCGCAGGGCGCTGTGCTCACGCCGTTCGATATACTGCCGGCGGCAAGGTGCCAGAGTGGACGAATGGGACGGTCTCGAAAACCGTTGAGCTCGCAAGGGCTCCATGGGTTCGAATCCCATCCTTGCCGCCCCTGATCTATCCCTTTGGGCCTTCACCCAGCTCAAGACCCCAAATGGGTAGACGTTGCAAGCATCCAACATGGAGCGCGAGCAAGGCGCGCTGGAATGCCTTTGAAGATCCGGCCACCCCCGCTCGGGTAGTCGCACTGCCGGGCAGGTTCGGCTGGCCGCCGCTCGCTCAGCCCGACCAGCCCGACGACCTCGACGCCGACCAGCTCGACGCTCAAGCGGCGCGGGGCGAATGCCGTCGTCACTTGAGCGGAAGCGGACGTAGCCGACGCTCGTCGACCGCGTAGATGAAAGGGCCAGGCTCGGCGCATGCCGCTTCCATGGCGGACAGGTTGTGAAGGAACCGG
>DASYUT010000341.1 GCA_036000965.1 Actinomycetes bacterium | reverse complement strand
GGCACACCGCCAGGTAGGCGAGTTTCTAACAGCACGCAGGAGGGCCTTCGCGGTAGGGCAGCAGGGTGCCACCATACCGAGCCGTGCTCGACGCGAACCCGCAGGTCACAAGCCACGTCCGACTTTGCGTATCCTTCAAGGAGAGACCAAAGCGCAGGTACCAGCGGACCGCCAGCACGATCACGTCGGGTGGGAAGCGGAAGCCGGCGAAGGCGGACGGCGTAGGAGCGACAGGGCGGGAGCGGCGGGTTCTCATACCCTCAGTCTCGCCGCACAGACGCGGACACGGCGAACGCAACAGCCCCATCGAACTCGCCACGCTGAACACAGCCGACTGGTCGGACGAGAAGAACAACTCGAACATGACGGTGGGCCACGGCAAGGTCTGCCCCGGAACCCGCAACCGTCTGGATGCCCTGCCAGGCAAAGGAGCCGGTCATCGCTGCCCACAGCGACACCTGCCACCCCGAAGTCGCCCGCGCCTTCCTTCGGGTACAAGGCGGGAGCCGGGAGCCGGGGACGGCCGCCAACCGTCGAGGCAGCACAAGAGATGGCGCTGAGCGCGAGAGTGAGGGTTCGTGTCGGTGGCACGGAGCAAACCACACCCTAGAAAGAACATCGGTGACCCTCACGACCACCGAGATCCCGTTGCCACCCAAGTATCGGCGGGCTGACCGATAGGACCACGATCAACGAACGACGCCCACTTCTTCGCGCTCGAGTCGCCCTTGGGGTCGTGTCGGAGGGTGCGACACCAACCCTTTGGCATACCCGCGGCTGAGCACGACGCTGGCGCTCTGAGCAGCGGCGATAGCGGACGACCCTCTCGTCGTGGTGTCTGTGGGTCATGCTGTCGAGCGGCCCGTGGCCGTCGCCGCCTCTTGGAGAGGGGCCGCTGACAGGATCGTGACAACGATCTGACAACGGCGAGGCGCTCTGTCCTGGAGTCGGCTGCGCGTCGGCGGAGCACCGCGACTTCGCGCGGGACCACGAGCAGCTCCGCGTTCGTCGCCACCGAACGCGGCACCGCCATCCCGCCACCCGGCAGGAGATCAGATCGAGCAGTCGTGACGCTATCACCGATCGTCTGGGTCAGAGCCTCCCCGGCGAACTCGCAGCTCGAAGCCGATAGCCGACGTTCTGGCACCCGCAGGGCAGCCCGGCTTGGCTACGGCCAGGTCAGATCGACCAGCACGACCAGCCGCCGTTCCTCGACCACCTGGTAATCGAGGAACCCGCGCCCCTCGGGCAGCACGACCGTCTGGTACCCAGGCCCGCGGACCACGGGAAACGCGGCGGTGCCGACGCTGGGGTCGGCGCGCAGCAGGGCCACAACGCCGGCAACGTAGCCGCGCAGCTCGGGCGCGGCACCGCGGAGCTGCTCGCGGACGCTATGAGCCACTACGACCTGGTAGGCCAAGCTCGGCCGCAACCTCTTCCCAGGGGATGGTCCCGGACAGGTCGCCCTGGGCGACCTGGGCGAGCAGCTGGCGGATCTCGGCCTGCCGCTCGGGCGGCTTGGGCGGCGGGGAGATCGGGCTGGTCGAGTCGCTCATGCGGGCAGCATACCCGCCCTGGTTGCGCCGGCGACCGGCCAGCGGGTCAAGGCCCGACCGGCGGGGTCGCAGGGCCTTGAGCTTACGACGTGGTGCCTGGCGCACCCGCTGCGGCGCTGCCACCAGCTCATCAGCGACGCGGTCGCCGGGCAGGCCAAGACCCCGCACGCGATGCCCCGCCTGTTTGAGCATGCGCTGTGCTTGCAGGAGGGCCGCGACGCCGAACAGCTTGGCTGCGGCCACGCTGGCCGCTGAGGTGGCGGTGCTGGAGGCTGCGGTGGACCGGCTCGTGGCCGGGGAGCGCACGCACCTGTTCACCTTTCTGCGCGTGCCCGGCGTGCCGGCCACCAACTGGCGAGCCGAGCAGGCCATCCGCCGACCTGGCCATCCCCGGCACCGATCGGCATCCGACGCCCTCCACACGCCCAGACCCTCTGGAAGCGCCAGCTCATGCCTTTGCCAGGACCGAGGCCGTGACCACGTGATACAGCGCCGATCCCCGCTCTCGACGGCCCAGCGGCCTAAAGTACCGCTCGCCGGCCTCGGCGGTGGACACATCGCCGATGAGCCCAAAGCCGCGGTGGGAGAGGAACTCTGAAACCTCGGCCGGATCCAGGCCGAACCTCCACGGCTCGCCCCTGCGCCGGACGCCTTCGACCCAGCGGCGGGCCTCCGGGAACCGGGAACGATCGCCTGCAAGCACGGCCCGGTCGACGTAGGTGAACACCAGCAGGCTGCCGGCGGCCGTGGCGGCAAGGCCACGCACGGCGCCAAGCGTCTGGTCCACGGCAGCGGGCGTCAGGTAGTTGGTCACCCCTTCCCACACAAACAGGCTCCGCTCGCCGTCCCGGTACCCAGCAGCCCGCAGCGCCCGGCCCAGGTCGTCCCGCTCAAAGTCAACCGGCACGAACCGCACGTGCCAGCCCAGCGGGTCCCCCTCGACGATGCCTGCCAGGACACGGCCAAGGACTTCCCGCTTGGCCTGCTGGGTCGCCGGATGATCGACCTCGAACACGGTCACCTGCTCCAAGCCGGGGAGCCGGTAGGCGCGGGCGTCGAAACCGGCCCCGAGGATGACGAGTTGGCCGATCCAGGAGCGCGCGTCGGTGACCAGGTCGTCGATCAGGCGGGTCCGCGCCACCGCAGAGGCTCGCGGGCCCGGGCCTGCCACCCGGTCATAGAGCACCTCGACCGCACGCCGGACCGCAGCCACGCGGCTGGCCCCCACGACCAGCCGCCACCGCCGGGACACAAAGTACCGGGCGAAGGCGTCGCGGAACAGCCGAGACGACCGCGGCCGCGCCGACTCAAGCGCCCGCTGCACCGCCATCAACTCGGCCGTCCGGCTTGACCGTGCGGGCATGACGCACCACTAAAGCACACCTCGGTTGGCGGCCACAGGCAGGCCCATCTGGACACGATCGCCGCGTCGCAGCCACCCCGCCGACGTCAAGGACCCGCTAGCTCAATACCCCTCGGCCGGACCCACAGCCAAGCAAGCCACCGCAGACCTCATGCCCAGCCGCCACCGGGGCCGACGGGCACCGCTCGGACCGCCGGGGCCGAGTTT
>DASYUT010000340.1 GCA_036000965.1 Actinomycetes bacterium | reverse complement strand
ATTCTCTGAACTGGACGAACGCGGTTAGTTTGGCTTTCTGGCCACGGTCGGGATGCCCAGATTCACGGTGGTGTGGTTGTGGGCACGCCGGTCGAGTTGGGCGAGCTTGTCCTGGGCGCCGGCGAGGCTGACCTGGAGTCCCTCGACTTCGCCCAGCCAGCCCTCGCGTTCGGCCTCGGCGATGCGGGCGATGAGGTTGTCGCGAATCTCCACCAGCCGGTCGCGTTGGGCGGGGTCTGGCCAGAGCATCGGGCAGCGGATGCAGGCGTGCTCGTGGATGCAGGGGGTGCCGAACGCCCGCGCGCAGGTGCCGATGGAGACCTTTCGGCGTTCGAAGTGGCCGAGGAACTCGGTCCACTCCTCCTCGGTAGGGGTGCGATATTCCTCGCTGGGCCGCAGCGCCCGCCGGCGGGCCAGGAACGCCCGGTGCGCCTGGATGGCCTCCTCGGGATAGACGGCCTTGTAGCCCATGGTGACGTTGATGTCGTGGTGGCCGACGATGACCTGGGCGATGTGGGGGGGCAGGCCGCCCAGGACGGCGTCGGTGATGAACATCCGGCGGAAGTCGTGCGGGGTGAAGTGCAACCGGCTCCCGGTGGTCGGGTCGGTCAGGCCGGTATGGGCCAGCGCGGCGTTGAGCATGTTGCGGATGGCGCCTTCGCAGATCCTGCGGTGCTCGGTGCCGAGTCTGCGCTGGAACAACCATGGGGATGGAGCCAGCCAGACGCATTCGCGTCGGTCGTAAGCGCTGATGACCGGGATCGCCCCGGTGGGGGTGCGGACGCGGCGGATGATGGCCGACAGCACCTCGGCCAGTTCGGGGCTGACGACCAGGAGTCGTTCGGTGTCGGTCTTGGACGGGGCGATCTGCAGCAGCGGCACCAGCTCGCCGGTGGTGGGCAGGCGATATTGCACCAGGCTGTGGTGGGAGAGTTCGGTCAGCTCCTCGATCCGGATGCCGGTGGATCGTAGGACCTCCACGGTGGCCCAGGCCCAAAACGCGAGGTCTTCTTCCATGCCCAGGTCGCGTCGGCGGCCGGTGCTGGGGTCATCGGCCCAGATCTTGTCGGTGGGGCGGGTGGTGATCGAGCGGGTCAGGGTCTGCCCGTGGAGGGTGAACGCCTGGCCAGGGCGGGTCTGGCGGGCGGCGGTGAGCAGCGCTGCGGCGGTCTTGCGCCGCTGGTCGACGGTGCGCACCAGCACCGGAAGCACGGGTAGCCGTTCGCGGGTGCGGGCATCCATGCGCGCCTTCCGGCGTCTGGCGGCCTTGCGCTGGTTGATCTCCTCCTCGCCGACCGGGCAGGGCGCCACCCACCGGCCCCAGCGGGCGGGCTCCTCGATCGCCCATTGGGCCAGGTCCAGGTAGAAGGCCCGAACCGGGGTCAGGCACTGGCGGTAGCCGATCCGTTCAACGGTGATGACCTTCTTCTCGCCCGTGTCGGTGACGACCGTTTTGGATCGGGTGCGCAGCCGCTGCTTCCACACTGCGGCGACCTCAGGCGACAGGTGCAGGCTGTCGATGCCGGGATGGTGGCGCTCCAGGTCCTTCCAGAACACACCCCCCAGGTCCGCGGCCAGGGTTCGCAAGCTGCTGTAGTCCAGCGCTGGCTGGCGTTCTCGCAGGTAGTCCACCAGCAGGTCACGAACCGGCCGGCAGGCAAGCGCAAACCGGTCGATGAGCTGCTCGGGGGTGCGCTGGCCCCGACTACGCAGCTCCCGCAGCCGTTCTGGCGCACTCGGCGCAAGCACCCCCATCTGGTGCAGCGCCCGGTAGAACGCGGCGCCATGCGCCATCGGACGGCGGTGCGCATCCGCCTCCACGTCCAGCAACTCCAGGACATCGCCGACGGTGATGTCGGCGATCGTGCCGCCCTTGGCGGCAAGGACGACCGCAGCGCGGTGCAGTGTGTGCCCTCTGACCGCCGGTGTCGGCGTGTCGTGGTCGCATGCCTGGCGCAACCGCGCAAACCCCTCAACATCGCGGGTCTGGGCCATCAAGCGCACCAGGGTGCCTCCGCGGGGCACCGCCGCCACCAGCCACGCCAGGCCGGGGCGCACGACCTCGGCGCAGATCGCCACCGTCAACGCCGCACCGAGCACCGCGTGCTGCCCGTCGGCGTCGTGGCCGCGGTCGCGCAGCCATTGCGCGGGGAGCTGTCGCCAGCGCGCGCCAGCAGCATCCGCCCCGCTGGCCAGCCAGCGGTCCTGCCACCTGGCACCCGGCTGCTCGCTCAGCCACTCCAGCAGCAACACCAACTCACGGCGGCGATGCTTCTGGCTGCCGGCGCTCTCCAGCGCAAACGGCGCTCGGGTCAGCCGCTTGAGCACCTGCGCACCGTCCTGCCTGGTGGCCGGCCACTCCGCTGCCGGCAGGCGGGCAGGAAACCGGGCAGGTGTGGCCCCAGACGCCGCCGGCGGTGTTGGCGCCCTGACGCCCAACGCTTCCCTCGTAACGCTGGCGGTCACGACGTCTGGTTCCCAAACAAGACCTCCAGGGTCTCGGGCCGGTAGCCAGGCGCGGGAGCCGGACGCGCCCGCGTGGCTGCGCGCCGGGTCTGCTCGGCGTGGTGGGCCAGCACCCGGCGGACCACGTCCTCTTTACGGGGGGTCAGATAGATCTGCGTCGTAGTGAGCTGGGCATGCCCCAGCACGAGCTGGACATCCGTCAGCGGCAGGGTCGGGTCCTCGGCCATCCGGTAGGCGGCCGTGTGCCGCAGCGAGTGCAGCGTCGCCTGGCTGCCCGCCCGCTGGTTGACGCGCTCGAACATGCGGTGGGCCGCGTGGTAGGTCAGCGGGCGGACCGGGCGGCGCAACGTCCACCACAGCGGCTGCCGCCGCCCGCGCGGGATGGCGTCGGCCAGCTCGAGCTGGTAGAGCCGCAACCACACGAACGCGTCGGTGGAGGCGGGCAGCTCCTGCAACGCACGAGTGCCCTTGCGCACGACCGTGATCACCTGCCGCCCCGGATCCACCCCCGCCACTGTGGCTGACAGCAACTCCGAGGCCCGCGCCCCGGTCGACACGTAGAACGCCACCAGCGCCCGGTCCCGGTGCGACGGCAACCGCGCGAAGATCTCGTTGAACTCCGCATCCGGCACACTCCTCGGGATCCGTGTGGGCACCCGTGGCCGGTAGAGCCCGGCGCGCTCGTTGCGGTAGGGCTCCATCGGGTTGTGATGCGCGTGCGCCCGGCTACCGCGCCGAGATCGATCCAGCGGGAACGGGTTGAGGATCGGCCCGGAGCCGGCGTCCCGGTGGAAGTCGTA